>JAOAAR010000085.1 GCA_026418755.1 Planctomycetota bacterium | reverse complement strand
CTGTTACATCCTTAAATTTTCCCTTGCCATCCCCTCTATACAGACGGTCAGGATGCGCTAAAAGATTTGTACCAAACCGAACATACCAATTACCTACGAAGAGATCAAGATTGCCGTCACGGTCATAATCAAGAAAGGCGGCTCCACAAGTTGTTACGGGGCCGTCTTTTGCAACACCGGAACCGCTAACAACCTCAAAAGCGACTCTGCCAGATGTTCGTTTGCCAAGCACTATGGCGCTTCGTTCACCTGTATCAGGAAACTCTTTATGGTCAGGCTGTTCCTGATAACATGCTCTGAAAATGTCTGCAATTCCATCGTTGTTTACATCGCCAACAATGACGAAGACTCCTGTGTTGCGGGACGCCGATTCTCTTTTCCCGTCCGTGATATTTGAAAAAGCCTCCTTTAATTCGACGAACTTGCGACCGCCAGTGGTGAGAGAATCCGCAGTGTTGATAAAAAGACGCGCAACTCCACCAGGATTAACAGGTCCTTTTTCATCGTTTATCTGGACGATGAGGTCGTCGAAAAAGTCACCATCAATATCGGAGAGAAAAACACGATATGCTGGTACATCCTCAACCCCTATCTCTTTTGCGAGATTACGGAATTTTTGAAAAGTAGCCTCCTGTGCCCAAAGAAAAATGAGAAGAAAAAGCACAAAGACGATTACAAGAGCGGAACGGCTCATAATCCTTCCTTAAAACAACAAACTCTTGAAATTCAGTAAATTCGTCAAACCCAGAAGCCATCTTTCCATATCCTCTGGCGCTTCACTTGATCGCAGCTATGGCGGTAAAGGGAATCCATCCCGTCCTCATCTTCATTTTTTGTATCTGTGTCTGCAGTCGGCAATAATCCATTTAGCCGCTTCAAGAATGTCATCACATATCTTATCAACAAACCGCTCAACCAACTCTACTTGTTCTGCCTTTGCTCCTTTACCTGTGCGGACAAGAACCGTCTTTGCACCTAGTCTCGAGACAGCAATCATATCGCGCAGACTATCACCGATGGCGTAAGATTCGCGCATATTTATCCCCAATTCATCTCTCGCTCGCTCAAAC
This sequence comes from Planctomycetota bacterium, assembly GCA_026418755.1. Lineage (GTDB taxonomy): Bacteria > Planctomycetota > SKW154 > SKW154 > SKW154 > SKW154. Next base: position 6,422 of record JAOAAR010000085.1, on the reverse strand, counting down.
ATCCCACTCTTTGGCTTGCGGCACTCGCAGACAATGGCATACTTTTCGACGCTTCCCTCTTTGAGATGTGGACAATAATAGCAACCATCTATTTCGATGCCGTTCTTCTTAAGAATGTCCAACAGATAGACCTGAATTTTGAGATACTCCTCCTCAGTCATCATTCCCCTTGCGATTGCAGATTGATTGGTGCAAATTACAAGACCAAATCCGTTTTCTTTCAACAGTTTCAAAGCATCGATTGCACCAGGGATAAACTCTATATCCTCCTTGCGCACCAGATAATCCTTATCTATGATGAATGTCCCATCCCTGTCCAAAAAAACTGCACGCATACCTCCTCCTTATTAGTCTCTTCTTATTCTACAGTGACGCTTTTGGCAAGGTTACGGGGCTTATCTACGTCACAGCCTCGCAGAGTTGCGATTTTGTAAGACAGTAACTGAAGTGGAACCACGCAAACCGCAGGATAAAGCGGCTCGCTTACCTCAGGAACCTCCATAATAAAATTCGTAAGCCGCTTCACCTTCTCGTCATTCACGCTCGAAACCGCTATTACCGGTCCCTTTCTCGCCTTTATCTCTTCAACATTAGAGAGCATCTTCTCGTAAACCGAGTCACGCACAACAATCGCAACGGTCGGGTAGTCCGGCTGAACCAGCGCTATGGGTCCGTGCTTCATCTCTCCTGCGCCGTAACCTTCCGCATGTATATAAGATATCTCTTTCAACTTCAACGCACCTTCGTACGCCGTCGCAAAATTGTACTTTCTCCCTAGATAAAGAAAAGTCTGACTTCTGAAGAACTCTTTGGAAATCCTGTCCGTCACCTCTTCGGCTGCCTCTAATGCCTGACGCACACGCATAGGAAGCCCGAGGAGCCCTTTTCTCAATAACTCCCCGTCCCTTTTGTCCAAACCTATCCCTGCAAAAGTCGCCAGATGCGAAAATAACGCACAAAGAACAGCCAACTGAGAAGTGTAAGCCTTCGTAGAAGCGACTCCTATCTCGGGTCCTGCGAGAGTAAACAAGGTCAAGTCTGCCAATCTCACCAGAGTGGAAGTGCGTACATTGCAGACCGCCAGAACTCTCGCAGAGCGCTCTTTTGCCAACCTCACGGCGGCTAATGTGTCTGCTGTCTCTCCTGATTGCGACACAGCGATAAGAACAGTCTTCTCATCCAGGGGCGGGGGCGCATAACGAAACTCGCTCGCCACATCACAGGAGTAGTCCAGACGAGTAAAGTCCCGCAGAAGATATGAGCCGACAACACAAGCGTGGTATGCCGTTCCGCAGGCAACAAAAGAAACCTTTCTGACCCCTTCAAACAGTTGTTCAACTTCGTTCGCTTGCCGAAAAGAGAGATTGGCACCGTCTATGTGAGCCCCTATTGTCTGCTGTAACGCTCTCGGCTGCTCATAGATTTCTTTCAGCATAAAATGGGGATACCCTTCTTTCTCTGCATCTTCTACATTCCATACCACTGTTTCAACTCTCCGCTCTACCTCTCTGCCGCTTTCTGAATCTACAACTTGTATACCTTTGGGAATCAGTCTTGCACAGTCGCCGTCTTCAAGAAATAGAAACCGCTTCGTCCGCTCAAGAAGCGCAACCACATCCGAGGCAGCAAATATCATACCATCCCCTATTCCTATAACCAGGGGACTCATCCTCTTCGCTAAAACCATCTCCTCTTTGTCTGCACAGATTACGGCAAGGGCAAACGAACCGACGAGGCTTCCGACAGCCACTCGTACCGCCTCTAACAAGTCTCCCTTGTAGTTCTCTTCTACTAAATGGACAATCAGTTCTGTATCCGTATCCGAGCGGAGTCTGTGACCTCTTTTGAGCAACCTTTCTCTGAGTTCGTGATGGTTTTCGATGATTCCGTTATGCACTAGCACGATTCTTCCCTTACAGTCGCTATGAGGATGGGCGTTCTCCTCGCTCACGATGCCGTGCGTCGCCCAGCGCGTATGACCGATTGCTAATCTTGTATCAGAAATCTCGCTCAAATCGTAGCGTTTCAGGAACTGCTCAACTTTTATCGCATCTTTTACTACCTTGAGCCTGTTCTTTGAAAGCGCCGCTATACCCACAGAATCATAGCCCCGATATTCAAGCCTCTTCAAACCTTCCACAACCACCTCTACTGCACCGTTACCGATGCAGCCTACGATTCCACACACCTTTGAACTTCCTCAAAATTCTTTTCAAATTCTACGACTCACTCTTCTCACTTCAAGCATTTTCATATTCTCCTCTCCTTTTTCCCCGAAAATCGGATGACAAAACTGAGAAACTCAAAGAGAAATGAAGGTTGGGGTGTGAAAAGAGAATCAAAGCGAATCGTTCTCTTTCTCATCCTCATCCAGAAGGTACTCATCTGACGGCTTGCCAATCTCCTCGAGTCTTATGTAGTTAGAGAGTTCTTCAATCCGCCATAGTTCCTTAGGCTGGTAGTTCTCCCCCATCGTCTCAGCAAGTTCTTTCTCTCTTCTGTAAGCAGCCATAACTACATCGTGTAACATCTGACGGAACTCCATCTTTATAGGATGCGCCACATCAGCGTATAAACGCAGCCGACCCTGCATATCACTTGAAGCGCGATTCTCCGGCAGCCGTTTCCCACACCAGTTACAGTAATGCGAGCGAACCTGATTTTTCGCAGAACAATGAGGACACCTATCCTCCAATTTCTTCGAGGGCATTGCCAGAAAATATCCATTCGGACCGTCTATCAATTTTAACTCCCGTATAACGAACACATCGTCGAAAGTGACACTGCAATAAGCCTTCAGTCTACCCGCAGTCTGATTCAACTTGATGCGGACCTCTGTCACTTTCATTTCTTCTTCCTCCCCCACCCCTATTTTTCACCTCATAGGGTCTCACCACAAGTACTCTACCTCCCATTCGCCTAAGTTGCTCTCTTAGTTGTTGCGTACTTTCTCTTTCACACACGAAAAACCAACCACTTCCGCTTCCCGTCATCACAAAATCCGCAATCTTTCGAATCTCAGTCGCTACGGATTGTAACTCAGGATAAGCGGTGAGCGAGGCCTCTTCTAATCTGTTAAAAACCTCTCTTCTTATCCCCTCCAAATCTGCTTTATCTATGCAATCTACCAATAGTTTAGCACATTTCTTCTCTTTTGTCAAGTGAATATTCTTATAAACTAACGCAGTACTTGATGTTACATTGGGGACAAACACAAGAAAGCGGAGCCTTTCAGGTAACTTCAAAAATCTCTTTACCTCATCGCCTATCCCTGTAAGAAGCGCAGGACGACAGTGGACAAAGAAAGGACAATCCGCACCTATTCCTCTTGCAATCTCAATCGCTTCCTCCTTTTTGAAAGGAACTTTGAACCATCGATAAAGAGCAAAAAGAGATGCAACCGCATCCGATGAACCTCCCCCCAAACCCGCACCCTGGGGAATCCTTTTTTTGAGAGTTATCTTAAGTGCCATATTCTCTATCCCGTAGTACTCACAAAACCTCTTAACCGCTTTGACCACAGTGTTGCGTTCGTCTATAGGTATTTCCTTATCGTTCGATACAAGGAGCACCTCCTTCTTCTCAGATGGAGTGAATGAGAGAGTGTCAAACAATGTTACAGGAACCATTACGGTTTCTAAAAGATGGTATCCATCGGCTCTTTTTCCGATGACTTCGAGAAAAAGGTTCAACTTTGCAGGCGCATCAACTGTTATTCTGCTTCTCTCTTCCTTTATCCTCACTCTTCTTCCTTGCTCTTCCTACCGCTACACCGTACTCTTTGATTTTTCTGAAAAGAGTCCTTCTGCCTAACTTCAAAATCCGAGCCGCTTCTGTACGGTTTCCTCCTGTGTGCTTGAGAGTCGCTTCAATCACCGCTCTCTCTGCCTCCTTCATTGTCACTCCAACAGGAATTGAAAGTTTACCCGTTTCTCTTTCACTAACACGCAGCGGAGGCGGCAACATATCTAATGTGATGACATTCCCTTTTGCCAGCACTACGCCACTCTCGATTATGTTCTCTAACTCTCTCACATTGCCAGGAAAATTGTAGCGGAGAAGTGCAGCCATCGCTTCGCTGTCGACCCGCTCTACCTTCTTGAGGTTCTCTTCCGAGTACTTCTTCAAAAAATGCTCAACTAAAAACGGGATGTCTTCTTTCCGCTCTCTCAGTGGGGGCAACTCTATACGCACCACATTTACGCGGTAATAGAGGTCTTCGCGGAACTTGCCTTCAGATACCGCCTTCTGAAGGTCAGTGTTGGTCGCTGCTACAAGCCGCACATCAACTCGGATGGTCTTGTTTCCACCTACTCGCTCAAATTCTGACTCCTGCAAAACACGCAACAGTTTGACTTGTAACGCAAGACTCATCGCCCCAATCTCGTCCAGAAAAAGAGTCCCTCCATCTGCAGATTCGAATCGTCCGATTCTTGTCTGATATGCTCCTGTGAACGCTCCCTTCTCATGTCCAAACAACTCACTCTCAAGAAGAGTTTCAGGAAGAGCCGCACAGTTTACCTTCACTAATGGCTTGCCTGCCCTCGGCGAATTATAATGAATCGCATTCGCTATCAATTCCTTACCTGTCCCGCTCTCCCCTGTCAAAAGAACAGTCGCTTTGGTCGGAGCCACCTGTCTCACCACATCGAAAATCTCTAACATCTTGCGACTGCGCGCCACAATGTTCTCAAAAGTGAACCTCCCTTTCAAACTCTCCTTCAACGCACGGTTCTCAAGAACTCCCCGCCGAATCTCTACCCCTTTGTTGACTAACTCCCTCAACCTCATCATACTTATCGGCTTCTCAAGAAAATCAAACGCCCCGTCTTTCATCGCTTCAACCGCGGTCTGAACATCACCATATGCCGTTACCATTATTACCACAATACTCGGGTCGTGTTTCTTCGCCGCCTTCAAAACATCCATCCCACTAACATTCGGCATCCTGATGTCACTTACAATGACATCCACATCATTCTCTCTAATAACCTTAATCGCCTCTTCACCGTCCCCTGCCTCCAGTACTGTGTGCTCCTGCCGCAACAAAGCCTGGGCCATCTGCTTCCGTGACGCCACCTCATCCTCAACTACAAGAACAATCCCCATCCTTCTCCCTCTTAAAGCGCTATTTTCGTCGGTAAATGAACGCTGAAAACAGACCCTCTCCCCTTCTTCGAGTGAACAGTTATATATCCTTGATTAGCATCCAGCAACCTCAAAACCAAAGGCAAACCTAACCCTGTACCCCCCTTCTTGCTCGAGTAAAAAAGATTGAAAATGTTTTTCATCTCTTCTTCTGAGATTCCTTTCCCGTTGTCCTTGAAATCTACTACAACTCTGTCCCCTTCCATCCTGGTCGTAATCTCAAGGGTTCCATTCTCAGAAAGCGCATCGAAACTGTTCTTCAAAAGATTCCCAAAGACCTGTACCATCTGGTCATCATCCACCAGAACTTGTGGAACATCACCAGGCTGCAACACAATCCGCACCTTCTTCGACTCCGCCTCACTCTTGTACAGTTTCAATGTCCTCGTCAGAACATCGTTTATGTTCAAAAACCTGCGCAGAGGACGCAACGGACGCGCATACTCTAAAAAATCCCCTATGAGCCTGTTTAGCCTCCCTATCTCCTCCTGCAGAACCGAAATGTTCTCCGCTAATGCCTCTTTCTCCATCCTCCCTTTCGCTATATCCTCCGATAACAACTGAATACTTAACGATATCGCATTCAACGGATTCCGTATCTCGTGCGCCAGCGCAGAAGCAAGCCCAGAAAGCGACTCCGCTTTCGCTCCCAGTAAAAGTTGCTCTTCTAACTCCACCTGGGGACGTACATCATAAAACACAATTACTGCCCCTGTCACAACCCCATCTTCATTGACTATAGGGGCTGCGTGAATGTCAAACGGATTCTTAATCCCATTAGCCAACTCCAACGAAAAACGGGGTGCCAGAATCCGCCTCGAACTCCCTATCACAGTCTTCTCTATCTGCTCCACCCAGACCGTCCCGTTTATCTCACGCTCAAGTTGCGGAATCACGCTCTTCAAGTGCGGATTCCTCTCTCCTTTTTTCCGCTTAACCTCTTTTTTTAATCTCTCTTGTATGCCGAAGTATCTATCCGCAGCCCTGTTATACAGCACAACACGCAAGGAAGAGTCAACCACAATAAGCGCCACTTCAATCGCCTCAAGCGCTCCTAATACCAACTTCCTCTCGCTCCCCGTATAACCTCCGCCCATTTCTAACCGCGCCTAACGAAAAAACTACTTCTTCTCGGGCAATCCAAACCGCTCAATATGCATCAGCGCACTCCGCAATACCCCCTTCGCCTGTGATAAACCCTTCGTATAAACCTCTCTCTTCTGCTTCTCCTTCTCATATTTGTAATACCAACTGTCAAAACGACTGTCTCCAAT
>JAOAAR010000084.1 GCA_026418755.1 Planctomycetota bacterium | reverse complement strand
GCAATATACCGGTCTACTCCGACAGAACGAATCCTGCGGAGAAGATATGTGTGGATGCGCTCTCATATGCGGCAAAAAACGGTCTTGATACAGCGATATTGGACACAGCAGGCAGACTTCACATTGATGATGAGATGATGGCAGAGGTAGAAAGAGTTAGCAAAGCCGTCAAGCCTGACGAGATTCTGTTCGTTACTGATGCGATGATGGGACAGGATGCTGTGAACAGTGCGAAGGCGTTTAATGAGCGATTGCCTCTGACAGGTGTAATTTTAACTAAGGTTGATGGGGATGCTCGGGGTGGTGCCGCTATGTCTGTAAAAGCGGTGACAGGCAAACCTATCAAATTTATCGGCACAGGTGAGAAGATTGACAAGTTTGAGGAGTTCTACCCTGACAGAATCGCTTCCAGAATCCTCGGTATGGGCGACATTGTGAGTCTTGTAGAGAAGGCGCAAGCGCAGGTAAGTGAGGAGGAAGCGCGCAAGTTGCAAGAGAAGATACTCAAGGAAGAGTTCACATTTGATGATTTTCTGAAGCAGTTGGGGCATCTTAAGAAGATGGGTGGGCTGAAGGAGACTCTTTCCCTCCTGCCTGGTATTGGGCAGCAGTTGGCAGATGCGCCTATTGACGAGAAAGACCTTGTTCATATTGAAGCGATGATATTCTCAATGACTCCTGAGGAGAGAAGGCAACCGGAACTTGTGGTAAACAGTGTGAGCAGAAAGTTGCGAATAGCGAAGGGAAGCGGAGTAGATTTGAAATCTGTGAACGATTTATGTAAGCAGTTTGAGCAGATGCGAAAGGTTATAAGGCAGTTTAAGAGGCTTGGTTTTTTTGGCAAAGTGAAGATGGCTCTCGGAATGGGCAAAGGATTACTCGAGGAGGCGGATGAGGAGGTAGCACCTGTTCGAGTAGCGGTTGCTCAGGAGGAGAGCAAGTTTCAGAGGATGCGCAAGCGCGAAGAGCGGAAAAGGAAAAAGAAACTTCTTAAGAAACAGAGAAGGAGGCAGAAGTAGTATGGTAAAAATCAGATTGAAAAGGACAGGGAAGAGGAATGAGCCACATTACAGGCTCTGTGTGATGGATTCGCGTGAAGAGCGCGACGGGCGCAGTATTGAGGATGTGGGTTACTACAACCCAGCGGCAAAAACATTGGAGCAGAAACTATCAGTAAAGAAAGAACGGGTTGAACACTGGCTCAAAGTGGGAGCACAGATGACGAAGAAGGTTGAGGTTCTGCTCAAAAAGGCGGGAATCTCAAAGAAATGACGGGAGGTTTATGGAGGGCGGTATTCAATGGCGAAGCGTGTTTTAGTTGTGGATGACGAGGAAGACCTTCGGTTCCTCGTGCGGACGATGCTTAAAAAGAACGGTTATGAGGTGGAAGAGGCGGAAGACGGAGAAGAAGCGTTAAAAAAACTCTCTACGCAGAAGTTTGACCTGATGGTGTTGGACATTATGATGCCGAAACTGGATGGGTGGGGTGTGCTGAAAGAGTTACAGAAAAGGAAGATGAACATTTCGGTTGTGGTATTGACGGCGAAAAGCGACGACTCATCTGCTTGGGAAAGTTATAAGCAGGGTGCGACTCTTTACATTCCGAAGCCGTTTGACAACAAGATGCTTCTTAATGCCGTTAATTATTTCATAGGTGACATAAGCGACGAAGAGAGAGCACGCATCGAAAAATCTCTGTAAAATGGCGACTACTTTGTAAGCGGATATGCTGTTTATCAGGAAGCAAGGCGAAAGGGAGACATACAGCAAAGGTCAGTATTGAGAAAAACTAGCACGATGTAAATAGGGCAACCTATTCTTTGTTTTAAGTCATCTTTTCAATTTGTTGAGAATTTCTTTGACAAGAGCATCCAATTTGGGGTTTGATGGCAGCTCTTTTTCTATCTGTTTGAAAGAGCGGTGAGCAGCAGTATGAGTGCGGTTCATATATCCGCCCAATTCTGAAAAAGAGAGACCGCATAATGTTTTTGCGAGGTAGAAAAAGAGGTTTCGGGCAGAGGAAAGATACCTTTTCCGTGAACCTGAGCGCAACTCCTCTTCGGTAATATTAAACTTTTCGGAGAGGGTTTCGCAGAGAGAAGAAAGAATGGTCTCTCGGTCCTGTGTTTTGATGATTCCTGACAGTAGCGCACTCGCTTTCTCAAGAGAGACGAACTCGTTCTGCCCCACCGCTTCTACTGTGATGTATGCCGCTATCTGTCTTGCGGCGGAGAGAACGCTGGAAGCAGAACCTCTGAAATTGGTCGCTATAAAATCGGCTATCTCTTGAGCAAGGAGATGCCTCCCTGTCTCCGGTAACCTGTCAAAAACCTGTTGTGCTATTTGCCTCCTTGCCGCTTTATCAGGGGGAAGTACAGGAACAAGCATCCCACTCAAGAAACGCGCCCTGAGCCTTTTGCTGTTTGCAAGTGCAATCTCGGGATGACGAGCAAATGCTGAAATGACCTGGCTACCTGAATGAAGATGCTGCTCAATCGTGTAGAGGAATTCGTCCTTCAGTTTCTCATTTTCAGTAAGTGAATCGGCGTCGTCCAGAATGAACACATCAGAGGTCCGCATAGCCGTGCGGAATCTCACCAGGTCGTCGTTTTTTAAAGCCCGGCTGAAACTCTTCGCGAAGGCATCCGGTGTCGTATATACAACTCGAAGAGATGGATTTTTTTCAATTGACGCGTTTGCAATCGCAAGGAGAATATGAGTTTTACCTGTCTCCGAAAGACCGTAGAAAACGAGAGGGTTGCCACAAGAACAGAGAGCATTGACGGTCGAGACAGCGCAGTCATACACAAACTTATTTACCTCGCCCGCAGCGAAATTGTCCAAGCGAAACCGCTTATCCAATGGCAGTGAATACTCTTGCCCCCAGTCCTCAGCCTCTCTCCTTGCTTTGCTCACATCCTCTTCAATCTTTCTGTGCTCTCTGAAAAGTTCCGCATCCACAACAAATCGAATCTCAACCTCTTCTCCAACCAATGACTTGAGTACTTCCTTTATCTCTTTTTTGAGAATGTCATTCACCATTGTGACTATGAAGATATTGGGCAGCCCTATGGAGAAGAGATTCCCTTCGACCTGAACGATTCTGCTCCTTTTAAGCCAGAGGCTGAACCGTCCTTCTCCGAGTCTCCTTCTAAGTATAACGCCTGCTTCACTCCATATCGTCTGCGCGGCGGTTATATCTAAACTCATTTTATTCTAATCTAAAATAGTTCATCAAAACGATGAAAATAGTATGTGCTACTTCCGTCAACTCAAACAGAAAAATAGATGTTTTAACTAAAATCTCTAACCTGTTGTGTTATCAGGTGTTCGAGCAACATGCTCTCTGCCTCTCCATGCCTCCTCTACAAACCTAAGAAAACTTCAAAGACAAGCCTCTCTTTTTAATTCGCCTGTTCTGCGAGAGTGCACAAATGTATCTCAGAAGGTTCTTGAATCTATAGGTTCTTCTTTATAGCGCCCCCGTTTCGCCTTTGATTCCGCTATAATCCACGGGGAAAGATGTTAGGATGTGAGTAGATTGCTGATAGGGTCTCAACGCTAATTCGTCGCTTGTTGTTTGACTATAACAGAAGCATAAGAGCGGTTCGAGCTCTCATCTTTTAAGAGAATGTTTTCTGGTAAGGAAAAATCTGTGGAGTTTCGTAAGAACAGCGGCAACATCATCCTTGTCCACCGCTGTCATTAGGGCAATCGCTGAGGAAGTGGTGGAAAATATATGTACCGCTGCCTTCGCCCCTTCTATTACCTGAAGCACCGTTTTTAGAATTCCCTTCTGCTCCTTCAAACTCTCTGAAACAGCACAGACTAACGCACATCCTCTCCTTATCTCCGCATTAGCCTTCTCCGTAAGCCCTTCCCTGAAGAAACGAAACTGCTCTTCCAGCGCTTCACCCTTCTGACGAGGAAACTCGACCCAACTGCCAGAAACCCGATAATCACTCTTCTTTCTGAAAGGTTCTTCCTCGACAACTGCGGTGAATGTAGAAAGAGTGTTCGTAATTGCAATCGGCTTCAGTCCCGCCTGCCCGAACAGAGCAGAAAGAGAGCCCAAATCGTTAAGAATCGGAGAAAGTCTATGTGTGTGGATATTTACCAGAGCAACAGGACTCCGATATGTGAGAATCGGCACCTCTGAAGATTTTCTGCTACTGATTAGAGTCTCCTTCTTTGTGTTCGCCAAAGGACGGAGCCTTACAGGAATCCGCTTGGAAGTTACGGAAAGAAGGGTCTTCGGGTGAAGAACCGTAGCGCCAAAATAAGCCAACTCTGCAGCCTCTTGATATGTCAAATGGCTCACCATAACCGCATCCTTTACCACCTTCGGGTCAGCACTCATCAGACCGTCAGTATGTGTATATATCTGTAACTCTTCCGCGTCCAATGCACAAGCCAAAACACTCGCTGTCAGGTCGCTCCCGTTACGCCCTATGGTCGTTATGTTTCCTTGTCTATCCTTTGCGATGAACCCCGTGACTACCGGAATCCCTCCCACTCTCTGAATGTTCTGACGCAGATTCTTTTCAATATCAGGCAGAGGCTCCGCCTCAGTATGCTTGGAATCAGTCAGAAATCCTATGTCATAAGAGCAGACTGAATACGCAGGTAGTCCTACCTTCCGCAACACCTGAGTAAAAATCACGGAACTCATCCGCTCTCCGTACGAGAGCAGCCTGTCAAAAACACGGACAGAAAGTTCTCCAACCTGCTGTATCCCTCGCAACAACACCTCCACATCAAAGAGCATCCTCTCAACAGTCTGAGCCTCAAGCCCTAAGTCCTTGAGAATTCCGAAATGGAGCCTGCGCAAATCGGAAGGGTCCGCTTTGGCAGCAAGCGCCCTCGCAGCATTCTCGATGAGAATATCAGTCACGCCATTTAGAGCAGAAACGACAACAACAGGAGAACGCCCCGCCTGAGCAGAAACCTCTGCCGCACACCTGAGAATGCTCTCTGCATCCTTGAGAAGTGAACCCCCGAACTTTATTACTATCAAGTCTTCTTCTTTTCCTTAACAATCTGAACTGAGCGGATAAAAACCGGCTCTTTCGGCTTATGCAGTGCTGTCCCACCTATAAAAAATGGCTCAACCTCTACCTCCTCTATCTTCCGCACCACATCCATTCCCCTTATCACCTGCCCGAAAATGCAGTATTTCCCATCCAAATGCTCCAGTCTGGCGCAACAGATATAAAATTGACTCCCTGCCGTATCAGGCTCCTGCATCCGAGCCATCCCTACCGCACCAGGAATGTGTTTGTGCTGCGTCACTTCAAGCGGTATAGTCCAGCCAGGACCTCCTGTGCCGTCGCCTTTCGGACACCCCCCCTGTATCACATAATCTTTGACAACTCTATGAAAGATAAGATTATCATAAAACTTCTCCTTCGCCAACTTGATGAAATTCGCGCAAGTCTTAGGCGCATCATTCTCAAACAACTCAATCGCTATCTCGCCGAAATCCGTCTTAATCAGCGCAACCGTTATCTCTAAATCCAATGGTTTCTTTGCTCCTCCATCCGTCTTACATCCTATCAGCGCAAGCAGCACCAGAACACATATAGCCCCCTCTCTTCTCATACCTCTCCCTCCAAATCAAGATACTACTAACGCCTTCAATTCCGCATCTTCCCCTTCGCTCGGCAACCTTTCAACCCACCCCGAAAGAAAGAATGTACCTCCCTTGATTCTCTCCTTTAGAAGTTGAGCCAACTCCAATGCTTTATGATAACTCGACAGAGGCGCCGTTTCAACCTCCTTTCCCCCAATTCTCACTCGCCCACGACGGAGTGAACCGTAGTCCACCAAGCCCAATGTCTTCCCCGTAGACTGCGGATAATCCACACTATAATCAACCACAGGCATCAGAATATCTTCGTCTCTCACCGCACAGAACCTTGCCGTCTCCTCATCAAGTATCGCAATCGGTATCGCTATCCCTACAGCAAGCGAGACACCGTATCCTGTCAGCGAAACACCACGCAAAAAAGTCGCATCCATCCGCTTCATATTTGCTACAGTCGCAAGAGTTGCAGCAGGCGCCTTCGGAATCCCTTTCTCCGTGCGCTCCACTACTCGATGCTGTGTTCCCCACCAGAAAACATAGCCATCCGCCCCAGCAACCAGAATCCGTGTCCCTATACCAATTCTTCTCAAATACGGGTCGTTAAACAAAGGACTTAAACCGCCTGTCGTGGAATAATTCGCATTTCCAAGATTGGGGCGCAAGATTCCCATATATGTGTAAAGAGTCCTTTTCGGGTCTGCATTCACCGCTACATTATAACTTTGATAAGCATTCCTCGGGTTCAACAACACCGCACTGTTCAGACTTTTAAGCGTAAGAGAGGTCTTAACCGAACGGCGTGGGTAACAATCCGTTCCGTAACCATATGCCTCGAACTGAACCTTCTCTCCTCGAACCAACTCCTCTATCACAAACCCTCCACCGTATTCAAACTTGCCAGGATGCTGTCTGTTCCGTGGGTCGTCCGGTCGCAGCGCCGTCGCCCCCAAATACAGGTCAACCGCAGCCAGCCCCGAGGCTACCCGCACTCCATTCAAATATGCCTCCTCTATCTTTATTCTCGGCTTACTATGCCCGACATTCAAAAGCGCACCCGAGGAACACATCGGACCGAATGTCGCAGTCGTCACTACATCCACCTTCTCAGCAGCCCTTCTAACCCCCTCTTCCTCCACAATCTTCTTCATCTCCTCTGCCGTTACCACGACCACCTTCCCCTTCTCTATCTTCGCATTTATCTCCTCTATGCTCTTCTTCACTGTCCCCTTTGCATCCCCCCCACCAATACGCGAATCCACTTTTCCCAATCCAGTCTTTCTTCTCCCTCTCTTTACCATCTCTCAATCTCCTAACACTATAGAACTCTTCAGCGCACCATACCCACAAGCTGGAATACACAGATGACAGGCTATACACCTGTCAGAGTTAAACTCCACTCTCATAGTCTCTCTGTTAAGTACGAGAGCCTTTGTGACGCAATGTGCTACACAAGCCCCACACTCCACACATTTAGTCTCGTCCAACCAAACCCCTTTCTCCGGTAGCGCTATCTTCACGCCATACCCTCTCATATAATCTATCACTCTGTCCACTTCCCTCTTCTCTCCTTCAAGAAAAACCATCATCATCCCATCTTCATTCGGGTTAATATGTGCTTCTACGATATTCACTTCGATGTCAAACTGCTTTATCACTCGGCACACAATCGGCTTGTCAACAACCTCCGACGGAAAATGTAAAATAGCCGCCCTTCTCACTTCAGCCCCCATATCCCATCTCCTCCTAACAATATGTCAAACGAACGCACCCACCGGCAGAGAGAAACTTATCCGCCACCCCGACTACCCCCTTAACCTTCGGATGAAGTAACGCTTCTGTTGCTATCCTACGCACATCTTCCGCTCTCTTCACCCGATTCGCAAACGCCGTTGCAGCAGCATCCGCATCCGCCGCATCTTTGCACACTACACAGCACGCATCAG
>JAOAAR010000083.1:3041-7544 GCA_026418755.1 Planctomycetota bacterium | reverse complement strand
AGTATATACTCAATAACCGCATCGTCCATCCCTTCAATCTTTTTAAGTCTTTCACAGAATCTTGCCCTGTCCAGTTCCCTCAAGTGTTCCAGACAAAGGCGGCTCTCTTTACCAAAGATTGCACGGAGAAGTCCTTTGATGACGAAGGATTTCTCTTGAGGCACACCTGCTTCCTCAAGAAGACGGCTCAACTCCTGTTGCCTCGTTATGCGCACCTCATTGTAGTCAATGTAAGCATTCCTTATGCTACGCAAAGCATTCCTCGCCGAAGTTATGTTGACGGTACGGTGAAGGTGGTAAAAAATCATCTGCTCGACTATCTCCCTGTTTGCAGAAGACTCTTCCTTATTGCCATACTTTGAGTGAAGAAGTCTCACACACTTTCCTATCAGTTTCTCTTTCATACCCGTCTCTCTCTTCATTACAGCAGCAGCAAACCTTTCTCTTTCCAGGCTTGAACCTGTTCACAAACCGTTTTTTTCTCGCAATCGACGAGTGAACTCCACACAAAGGCTATGTAAGTTTCGCTATAATACTCATAAGTGGCATAAACAGAGCCACAACAATAATTCCAACGACAACTCCAAGACAAACTATCATAACCGGCTCGAGAACCGACATCAGGGACTCTACTTTCACATCAACCTCTTCTTCGTAATTGTCGGCGATACGGTTAAGCATTTTGTCCAGTTCTCCTGTCTCTTCCCCAACATCTATCATATTCACAAAGATTTCGTCAAAAACTCCCGATTGGCGCAACGGCTCAGCAATCGTCTCCCCTTCCTTTATCGAACCTGTCACATTCTCAACCGCACCCTCAATAACCGAATTCCCAATCGCCTCCTTGACTATCTGAAGCGCCTGCAAAATAGGAACTCCGGAGCCTATAAGCGTTCCAAGCGTCCGTGAAAACCTTGCCAGTACCGCCTTCTTGATCACATCCCCAACAAGTGGCATCGACATTTTGAACTTATCTATTGCAGTCCTGCCCCCTCCAGATGCCCCTGCCAATTTGTAGAGCGCAACTAGACCGATTACACCGAAGACAAGTAGATACCAATGGTCAACAACAAACCCTGAAACAGAAAGCAAGAACTGGGTAATCGCAGGCAGTTCTATCCCGAACTCTTCAAACATCTTCTTGAACTTGGGAATAATAACCGCCATAACAAAACCAAGCACAGCAACCGCTACCAATATGACAACAGCAGGATAAATCATCGCTCCTATAACACGCCGCTTTAACCGTACACTCTTCTCAAGAAAATCCCCTAGACGCTTCATTATCACATCCAAAACACCGCCTGCCTCCCCTGCCCTTACCATCGAGATATAGAGACGGTTGAAAGTCCCAGGATGATGAGAAAGCGCCTCAGAGAAACTGGCACCTCCTTCCACATCATCTGCAATCGTTTTCACCTGCTCGGAAAGAGCGCCTTTATACTGTCCTTGGAGAATACGCAAACTTCTCACAATCGGCAGTCCTGCTTCTAACAATATGCCCAACTGCACGGTAAAGTTCGCCAACTGACTCGTCGAAACACCTCCTTTAAGCCTCGTAAAGAAACCGGGCTTTGCCACCGCTTCTTCAACAGCCGCCTCTATGCCGTAGCCTGCAGATTGTGCCGCCTGTGGTTTCGCCGCTACCTCCTCTTCAGAAGACCCTGCCCGCTTTACCCCAGCCTTCTGTTGCTGCGACGCCCCTCCCTTCTGACTCACCTTCGTAGGATAATATCCCATACTCCTTATCTTCGCTATTGCATCGTCCCTGTTTGCTGCCTCCACATCCTGCTTCAAAACTTTTCCTTTTCCGTCCGTCGCCTCAAACGAAAATACAGGCATATTTCTCCCTCCACTCTCTTTTTCTTATCCTTCCCCCCTCCTATGCAGTAAAGATCGTCTCCCTTACCACCTCCTCTATGGTCGTTATACCATCATAGATTGCCAAAAGCCCGGAATCGCGCAGCGTCTTCATCCCACCCTTACGAGCAGCCTGCCGAATCATATCCGTAGAAGATTCCTCCAATATCAACTGACGCAACTCTTCCGTTATGGTCATTATCTCAAACAGTCCTGTCCTCCCTTTATATCCTGTTCCGTTGCACTGCTCACACCCCTTTCCGTAGTAAAAAGTGCGTCCTTCAACATCCTTCGGCGTCAACTCCAACTCCATCAACTCTTCTTCAGACGGCTTATATTCAGTGCGACAGTTGAGACAGATTCGCCTCACAAGCCTTTGGGCAATCACCGCTTCCAGAGTAGCAGCAATCAAAAAAGGCTCAATGCCGAGGTCCAAAAGTCTTGTAATCGCCGACGGCGCATCGTTCGTGTGCAAAGTGCTGAAAACCACATGCCCGGTAAGCGACGCTTGAATCGCAATCTCTCCCGTCTCGAGGTCTCGTATCTCGCCGACCAGCATCTTGTCAGGGTTCTGGCGTAAATAAGAACGCAGAAGATTAGCAAATGTCACATCAATCTCCTCGTTCACTTGAACCTGCACAATCCCTTCAAGATTGTATTCAACAGGGTCTTCCGCAGTAAGAATCTTGATTTCAGGAGAATTGGCATAGTTAAGTGCAGAGTAAAGAGTGGTCGTCTTGCCCGAACCCGTAGGTCCTGTCACTAATATAATTCCGTGAGGTCTGTCTATGAGAGATTTAACCAACGCTACTTCGTCTGGACGCAGCCCCAGCATATCAAGGTCAAGATTCACATTCGCCCTGTCCAACACTCGCATAACCACACTCTCACCGTATGCGGTCGGGAGAGTCGAGACACGCAAATCTATCGCACGCCCCGCAATGTTCAACTCGATTCTTCCATCCTGCGGCACTCTCGTCTCTGAAATGTTTAAGTTAGACATAACTTTAACGCGCGATATAAGCGCAGATGCGAGATGAAGTGGAGGCGGCATCATCTCATAAAGCACCCCGTCAACACGATACCTCACGCGAAATCTGTCTTCAAACGGCTCAAGATGTATGTCACTCGCCCTGTCCTTGATTGCCTGTAAAAGAATCAGATTCAAAAGCCTCACAACCGGCTTTGAATGCACATCCTTCTCCAACTTCTCGATGTCGAGCATCTCCCTCGATTCCACCAACTCGACATCTGAAGATTCATCCACAGACGCTATGATGGATTCTATTGACTCTTCCTTCCCACCATAGTAGCGCGCTATAGCACGCTCAATCGCATCCTCCGTCGCCACTACCGCCTCAAGTTCCGCATCTAGCATAAAACGCAAATCGTCCAAAACACCAAGATTCGTAGGGTCAGAAATCGCAACCGTCACCTTGCCATCCTTAAACTCAATGGGCATAATCTTGTATGTCTCAACCACCGTTTTGTCAACTCTCTCTATAACATCATCAGGAATCTCCATCTCATCAAGGTCAACCATATCCATCCCTGCTTGAATCGCCAACGCAAAAAGGAGGTCTTTCTCATCAATAAATCCCATTTCCACAAGGATTTCACCCAAAGTGCCGCCTTTCTCCTGCTGCACCTGAAGTGCTTCCTGAATCTCATACTCTGTCACCACCCCCATCTCTTTTAACAACTGCCCTAACGGACGTCTGTCTTTGCGTAACGCCATCGCCTCTTTCTCTTCCTCCTTCTTCTTTTATTAAAAAATTTTATCACAGAACTCGTCCCTTTTCAAGTATAAAACCGCATCCCAAAAGGAAAACCACATAGCCGGCATTCCAAACTCCGCTTCGGCAAGGATATAGCGCTGGGAACAGAGAACCTTGAGAATTTAGAGTAAGGTGGGCCCTAACATGCGTTGCGTCAGTTTCTAAGGGTAAGGAACTGACGCAAAACATTCTTAACATCTATCTGCGTTCTGTTAACAGAACGATTGGCAAGCGTTTTTGAAGCAATGGTATACGCTCCTACCGCAAACCGGCGGTAACCATATCATTTGTTTGAGGCTAAAAGAACCTCTTCGAGGGTTGGAAGACGGCGACCTTCTTTTCCTGCAACGCGGCTGTCTACAATTATGATGACTTCACCCTTCTTCATACTGTCTGCTTCCTTGTCCGCCTCCTCCATCCTCTTTGCGTCCTCCTGACTCACGACAACGGTTGCATCCTCGAATTTCTTCTCATCAGCAGGCACCACAATCTTCTTCTTTTTCTTTTTCTCAGGTTGGGGTTGCTCCCCCGATGGTTGTTTCTCCTCATCACCACCTGATATGTAATGCGCATCATCAGAGGCTGGTAGAACGGACTGCTTCTCCAAACGGTCCTTTAGTTTCTCAAACTCTTCTTCGTTGTTTGAAAGAATCACATACTTTACCATCCCCTGTTTAAAGCAATACTCCTTCGCAACGGATGTGATTCCATAAACCAGTCTACCTTCTTTATCCGTAACAGATGGAAAGAGATGCGGCTTGAGAGCATTCTTGTAGGCCCGTGCATCAATCACAATTGTAATATCAACATCAGTCTTTTCAAAAAAAGTCAATAGAAATTACCCTGTCTCTTATACACATCTCCG
>JAOAAR010000083.1:0-3033 GCA_026418755.1 Planctomycetota bacterium | reverse complement strand
ATATCAACATCAGTCTCCTTACGCGGTGGAGTCTGGGAAACCTTCACTTTCTTCGTCTCAGCAAACTTACGCTGAAACTCATCGAACAACTCCGCCGTCAGACTCTTAACCCCCCACAACGGCACCTTCAACTCAACCACAAAAAACGCCACATTCTCGTTCACTACTTCTTTAACAACCTCGGGCTGCGCACTCTCAACCACCGCCCTTATCCTCGAAGTGTAGTCTCCCACCTTCAGGTTCTTCAGATTGATGTAGTTTAAACGAGAAGCCAACTTAACAGCATTACCATAAGATTCTTTTATAGCACCTTCCTTCGCCATAAGTTTTCCTCGCGCCTTCTGGACATCACTCTTACCCTCAAAGGAAATGAAGCCCGAACCGTATGCTATGTAATAGCCGTTCTGCCAGTCAATCTTCTCAACGATTCTACCTGCACCATTGCAAAATGGGCATTTCTCCCCTGCCGCAAAAAGCCCCTTAAACTCTTCAGCCGGCTTATCTGCACTTCTGTTCTCCTTATTCGACCACGCACACGCAGGACAGTCCCTATCAAATGTCTCCAACGCAGGCTTAAAATCACCCTCTTGAGCGGATAGTCGAGTAAACAAAACCGCAAGAACAACAACCCCTAAGATTCCGAGCCCAAAACAAACTCTCCTTTTCATACTCATTCCTCCTTACACTCTCTTTCGATAGTCTCTCCCTTTAAGACGCAAAAAACAGAGGAAAATTCATTCTTCCTCTCCGCCACCAATCGCCTCCGACTGAGTCTCCCCAAGCACCTCCTGCTTATGCTCTTTACCATCGTATGAAAGCAAAATCCTCTTTCCTAACGCGTTAGTCTCTATATGAACGGGTCTCGTCCAGATCCTGAAGAGATTGCGAAGAGTCTCCATTGCATAGTCAATCCTGAGGTCTATCCCAAAGTGGCGGTGAACGAGATAGAGTTCCGAACGGTTCTGATAGTTCGCATCTTCAAGGTAGATGTAAGGCTGTCCACAGTTTGTAAGAGCAGTTAGAAGCCTCTGTTTCACCACTCGTGGGTCTCTGTCCAATATAACAAACCGATGACTTGAAGGGTCATATCCGAAAACAAACAGTTTCTGTTGCTCAGCAAACTCTTCTGTCAGAAACTCGTCAATGAATGTGATATCATTATACACCTTGCGAATCTCGAAAATTTTTGAACGCCCGAGATTCAACTTCCTGTCCCAAGAAGCCTTCTTCTCAAAATCGTCACATTCTTCCCACTCTTTCCCAAAACGCCCTTTGTCCCACCTCTCCTCCACATAACGGTACAATTCAAGTCCAATTTTGTATGGATTCACCATTCCGGGCAGAGTCGCAACCGTCCCAGAATGGCGTTCAGCATAATCCACCACCTCCGTTTCTTCCAGCACCCTCTCCGTCATAATCTTCGAATGCCAATATGTTGCCCACCCTTCGTTCATTATCTTCGTCATCATCTGAGGCACAAAATAATACGCCTCCTCACGGAGCATCCCCATAACAGAGCGCTGCCAGTCAGCAAGAGGCGCATGTTCCATCAGAAAAAGCATCACATCACGCTCAGGATGGAGCGGAATCTTAATCCTCTTTTCCGCCTCTTCCTTAACCTTTTCCATCTTCTTCACAATCGAAGGGGGGTTGATAAAACTTTCCATATACTCTTTGGCACGAAAACGGAGATGTCGCCCACGCCCAGACTCTTCCTCCATACGCTTACGCCTATCAGGCGGCGTATAATAATCTATAAGATTGTCAATGGAAAGACACCACTCTATAAAACTCTCTACCTTCTCAACCCCGAACCTGTCCATATAAGCCTTGATTCTCTCAGCGTGAGCAGCCATCTGGTCCAGCATCTTCCTGTTGGTATGCGCAAAAAATGCGTTATTCTTAAAAAAGTCCGAGTGCGCATACACATGTGCCATCACTAACTTATGGTCAGTCAGCGTATTCGAGGACAAAAGATCCGCATAAGACGGGTCGTTGTTGATGACAAGTTCGTATATCCTCTGCAAACCGTAAGTGTGAGTCTTCGACAACTTCTCATATTCCATTCCAAACCGCCAGTGTGGATACCTTGTCGGAAACCCCTCGTATGCCGCAATCATATTCATCTCGTCGTAGTCAATCATCTCAAACACCACTTCAAAAAAATCAAGCCCATACTCAATTGCGGCTCTCTTTATCTCCTCCTGTATCTTCACCAGTTCACCCGTAAGCGTCTCCGGCATTTTCTACTTCCTAACTCCTAACCTCCTCACTATTTACCTTTGCCTAAAAACTCTTTAATGGAATCATAGATTGCGTCACGGTTCGGAATCTCGCTTAAAACTAGATTCTCGGGAGGCTCGGAAAACGCATCTTCGAGGTCCTTGATAAACTGCCCCGAGCCGTAAGCGCTTTTCACCTGTCCGTAGCCAAAAAGATTAACAGCAGGTAGAAGTCTCTCTTTCAAAATGTCTAACGCTAAATTTGTGTCATCACGCCCCCAGTTATCCCCGTCAGAAAAATGAAACGCATAAATATTGAAAATCGAAGGAGGATACTCGCGTTCAATAATCTCGGCACAAAGCGCATATGCAGACGAGATTTTTGTACCACCCCCTTCACGCAACTTGAAAAACGACTCCCTGTCCACCTCCCTCGCCGCCGCATCATGCGCCAAATACTTGAACTCCAAATCACGATAATTATAATGCAACCATGTGTCAATCCAGAAAACTTCCTGTCTGACAATCTCTTTCTGCTCCCCCCCCATAGAGCCTGAAACATCCATCATATATATTATGACGGCATGACTCTCCGGAGCATTACGAACCTTCCACGAGCGATACCTTTTGTCTTCTCGAATCGGAATGATGACAGGGCGCTCCCTGTCATATTCGCCAGAGCAAATCTGCCTCTTCAGCGCCTCTTTATAAGTCCTTTTGAAATGGCGAAGGCTCTCTGGCCCTATCCGCGCTATCCCCGTATACTTGTATTTGACGCTTGAGAGTCGACGGGCGCCCCTCGGCTGTATCC
>JAOAAR010000082.1 GCA_026418755.1 Planctomycetota bacterium | reverse complement strand
CAGAAAATCCGTTTTTGGAGGTAGGAGAGGCGGCTTCTGAAGATGTGGGTGGGCTGCCTTCAGAGGGCATTGGATTCAGTGAGGAGAAGAGGCAGAATGAGAAAGATTTCAGAAGATTGGAGGAGTTGAGTGACTACTTTGAGCGATTGGGAGAAGATACAGTTGCTATGAGCAGAAGAGGCTCCGAAGAGCAAGAGGAAGACAGGCAGGAGTTTCTTCAGGAGACGGCTGCGGCGACGAATCTTCACGACTATCTGTTGGAACAGTTGCGTTTTCTTGATTTGGATGATGAGATGCGCAAGGTAAGTGAGCAGATAATTTATTCAATAGACAATGAGGGGTATCTAAGGACTTCTGTGGAGGAACTGGCTTCGGAATGTTTGGTGCCCGTAGAGGTTGTTGAGAGGGCGCTTTCGGTGGTGCAGACTCTTGAGCCGCCGGGGGTGGGTGCGCGCAACCTGGTTGAAGCACTCCTTCTCCAAGTGCGCGACGAGAAGAGATACGAATTGGAACGGCGTATTATAAGGGAGCATCTGGAAGATGTTATGCATAATAGACTTCCAAGGATTGCAAAAGAGACAGGTGAGACACTCGAACGGGTAAGAGAGGCGGTTGAGTTCATAAGGCATCTGCATCCGAAACCCGGGACTCTGATAGGAGGAGAGGGTGCACCTCCGTTGCTTGTTGATGCTGTGATTGAGAAGATTGGTGACAAATACGAAGTGTTTATCAAGGATGCTAACATACCGCCTCTGAGGCTTTCATCTATTTCGAAGGAATTGTTGGATGCGGCGAAGGAGAACGCTGAGGTGCTGAAGTACTTGCGTCGCCGTTACGAGCGGGCGCAGAGCCTCATAAGAGACATAGAATTGCGCCGATTGCGTCTGCGTATGATTGTCGAGGAGATTGTGAAGGAGCAGACGGAGTTTTTGGAGCACGGTGTAGAGCACTTGAAGCCGCTTACGATGCGCCGTCTCGCGCACCGTCTGAATCTGCACATATCGACCGTGTCCCGTGCGATTGCGAACAAGTATGTTCAGACTCCTCAGGGTGTATTTCCACTCAAATTCTTTTTCACTGCGACTCCTCTTAAAAGTCGCAGCGGTGGTGAATGTTCTTCCATTTCTGTGAGAGAGCGTATCCGTGAACTTATTGAAAAGGAGGACCCCCGCAACCCTTTGAGTGATGACGAACTAGTCAAGATTCTAGCGCAGGAGAAGTTTGATATAGCACGCAGGACAGTGGCCAAGTATCGCGCTATGCTTGGAATTGCTTCTTCGAGGCAAAGGAAACGATATTAAGGTATTCTGACGGTGAGAATCGTTGTTTGTGGTAGCGGGACGGGGTTGCCGAGTAGTGTTTCGTCTTCTCCCTCTGTTTTGGTTTCGGTGGGTGACGAAAATCTTCTTCTGGATATGGGACCTGGAGCAATGCGCCAACTTGCGGTATTGAACCTCTCTTATCACGACATAGATAAAATCCTTCTTACTCATACTCACATTGACCATATAGGCGACTTGATGTATTTTCTTTTTGTTTCTAAGTATGAGGCGTTTCCGCGCAGAAAGGAGTTGCAGGTTGTGGCGCCAAAGCGGTTTGAAAATTTTCTTACAGGACTCACTTCTCTCTTTGGTGCTCAAATAGTTCCTCAAGAATATAAACTTTCTATCGTGGAAGTAGAGGATACTGTCCTCGAGTTTAAGGGTTATAGAATCATTGCGAAGCCGACACGCCATATCCTACCGGGTGTTGCGTTTAGAATAGAAGAAAATGGCAAAAGTTTCGTCTACACAGGCGATACAGAGTTAACTGACGAGATTGTAGAGATTGTAAAGGAGGCTGATTTGCTCATAACAGAATGCTCTTTTCCAGACGAGTTGTCGGTACGGGGGCATATGTCTCCAGGGTCGGTGGCTGAATTGATTAGGCGTGCAAGACCGAAGAAGACACTTCTTGTGCATGTATACCCGCTTCTGGGTCAGGAGAAAGCGGTTTCGTCTGTACGCTTATGCTTGAAAGATTTGGAAGAGGAGTTTGCTGTTGATGCTGCATATGATTTTTTGAGAGTGGAGTTGTTCTGATGCGTATAGGTGTTCATATACCAATTGGAAGTGGCTTTGAAAGGGCTGCGGAATACGCTGTGGAGGCGGGTTGCGAAACTGTTCAGTTGTTCAGTTGTAATCCGCGAGGATGGGAAGCGCGGGAATTGCCTCTTGAGAGTGCGGAGAATTTTAAAACCGTCTGCCGAGAGAGAAGCATAGAACCTGTGATTGTTCATATGCCGTATTTGCCGAATCTTGCGAGTGCGGATAGGGTTTTGTGGCAGCGCTCTGTGAAAGTGGTAGTACGGGAACTGGAGCGTGCGGAACTGTTGGGGGCGAGATTTCTCGTGAGCCACACAGGGAAGGCGAAGGAAGAAAAGAGGGACTCTCTCAAGCGGGTTGCGGAAGGCGTGAATGAGGCGTTGGAAACGGTTGGAAACTCTGTTATCCTATTGCTGGAGAACACAGCAGGGCAGGGCTCGGAAGTTGGCTCGCATTTTGAAGAACTGCAAGAGATTCTTGAGGATGTTGATGGGAAGGACAGGGTCGGCATCTGTTTTGATACGGCACACGGGTTTCAGGCAGGTTATGATTTGAGAAACGCAGAAGCGATTGAGAGAGTCGTCAGAGTAATAAAGGAGACCGTCGGCACTGATAGGATAAAATGTATCCACTTAAACGACTCGAAGACTCCTCTTGGCTCACGGGTTGACCGTCACTGGCATGTTGCTGAAGGAGAGATAGGGAGGGAGGGGTTTGTTGCTTTTCTTGCGCATCCTGCTTTTGTTCATCTGCCTATGATAATGGAGACTCCAAAAGAGACATCTGCTGATGATAAGAGGAATATAGAGAAGGTGTTCACCTTGTTGGGGCGGCGTTAGGGTGATGCATCATTGTGTTGAGTGCGGTGACAAGGTGCCGCAGAAAGATATAGACAGAGGGTTCGCTTTTTTGGACGGGGAGACGGCATACTGTTACAAGTGTGTTGCCAAGTATCTGCTCAAAATGGAACAGTTGCGCAGAGCGGCGGATTTTTCCGAAGCACTTGATGCGCTTACAAAGCACACATCGCATCAGGTTGAGGAAACCAGGAAATTGAAACAACGCAGCAGATGGTCTCTATTTTTCATCGTTCTTCTGTTATTGGCTCTGGTAGTATTGCTTCTCTTCGCTCTGCTTATGGGAGGAGGCTTATTCAGCAGTTTCTTCGACTGATTGGGAATGTTAACCTAACCCTCCTTCATCAGGTTTTTTCTCGTCAGGTTTCTCTTGGGGTTTTTCATCTGGTTTCTCTTTCGGAGTCTCATCAGGTTTCTCCTGAGGTTCTGGCGTCTCTTCTTTCAACTGCTTGGCGCCTTTCTTGAACACATCCAGTTTCACTAACTCTGTGGCTATAGAGAAGCCGACCGCTTGAAGCGCTCTATTGTGCGCTTCATCCTGTCCCTCTTCTGCGCTTATTCTGTGTTTCTTCTCAAATTCTTTAATGACTTTTCCGAGTTTTGCGTCGACCACTTTGACCTTGCAGAATGCCTCAGCAGTGTATGCGACTGTGTGCCCTAAAAATGTGGATTTCTCTCTTTCTTCTGATTTGGCTTCTCCTTCGATTATGAAATCCGCCATCTTGCGCAAATCATTCTCCGTTAGAGTCTTCTCTTCCTCACCTTCTTTCTTCTCTTTATTCAGTTTCTCCTGCTCTTTTTTTAGGTCGAGAATCTCTATATGTGAATAGTCCCACGCATCTAGCCGCCTCTCCTTGCGCAGTTTCTCCCAGTTTTCCTCTGCCTTCTTAACTAATTCCTCTTCGCTTGTTTCTTTGTACTCCTTGCTTTTCTTCCACTGGCGCACCCGCTTCTTCACGAACTCTTCTTTTCTCTCAACGCTTGCCAGAAGAAATGTCTCTTTTACGATGAACTCGCAAAGACGCCACTTGTACTCTTCCTTCTCTTTAAAGTCAGTTATACTTATGAAAAGTTTTATCTTTGATGTCTCTTTTTCAGGTTCTGGCTGTTTGTCAGGTGGGGGTTGCTTCGGTTGCGTTGGCTCTTGGGCTGCAAGAAAAGTGAGCACCAAAACCGTTGTCAGAATAACCATACCCTTTTTCAACATCTGCCATCCTCCTTCTGAATAATAACCTCCTGTTTGGTTAGAAGAGCGGTGGCTCTCTATATTCACCAAAAACTTTCTTCATCGCGTTCACTATTTCGCCCAACGATGCATACGCACGCGCAGCGTTTAGAATGGGCGGCATAATATTCCTTTTCTCTCTGGCTGCCGCCTCAACTTCGTCTAACGCTTTTGCAACAGCATTGTTGTCCCGTGTCCTTCTCAACTCTTTCAGTCTCGCAACCTGCCGCTGTTCCACTTCAGCCCCAACTTTGAGAAGTGGTATCTCCAATTTCTCTTCTTCTACATATTCATTGACGCCAACGATAATCCGTTTTTTGCTCTCAATCTCCTTTTGATATCTGTAAGCCGAATCAGCAATCTCTCTTTGGAAGAACCCTTTCTCTATTGCAGGTACTACCCCTCCCATTCCCTCTATCCTTTTGAAATACTTTTCTGCTTCTTCTTCCATTTTGTCTGTTAGCCACTCGATATAGTACGAACCCCCAAGCGGGTCAATCAGGTTTGCTACGCCTGTTTCGTACGCTAAAACCTGCTGCGTCCTTAATGCGATTTTCACCGCTTTCTCTGTCGGCAATGCCCAGGTCTCGTCCATCGAGTTGGTGTGGAGTGATTGTGTTCCTCCTAATATGGCTGCAAGCGCTTGATAGGCTACCCGCATGATGTTGTTCTCGGGCTGTTGGGCTGTAAGGGTACAGCCCGCCGTTTGAGTATGGAAACGCAACATCCAGGAGCGTGGGTTCTTCGCGCCATATTTGTAGCGCATCCGTTTTGCCCAGATTCGGCGCGCTGCTCTAAACTTCGCTACCTCCTCAAAAATGTCGTTGTGTGAATTGAAGAAGAAAGAGAGCCGCGGCGCAAACTCGTCAACATCCAGACCTGCCTTTATTCCTGCTTCCACATAAGCGAAGCCGTCGGCAAGCGTGAACGCTAACTCCTGAACCGCTGTTGAACCTGCCTCTCGAATATGGTAGCCGCTGATGGAAATGGTGTTCCACTGCGGCACATATTTTGAGCCAAATTCAAAAATGTCTGTTATGATTCTCATTGAAGGTTCAGGTGGATATATGAACGATTTCTGAGCGATGTACTCTTTCAAAATATCGTTCTGAATCGTACCACGGAGCGCCTTCATTGGAACTTTTTGTTTCTCTCCAACGCAAATGTAAAAAGCCCATAAGACAGCAGCAGGACCATTGATTGTCATCGAGGTTGATATCTTATCCAATGGAATTCCGTCAAAGAGAATCTCCATATCCTTCAAAGATGAGATAGCCACACCACATTTTCCAACCTCTCCCTCTGCCATTGGGTCATCCGAATCTCGTCCCATTATCGTCGGCATGTCAAATGCTACTGAAAGCCCCGTCTGCCCATGCGAGAGTAAAAATTTGTATCGCTTGTTCGTGTCTTCCGCTGTGCCAAAGCCAGAAAACTGTCTCATCGTCCAGAGCCTTCCTCGATACATTGTCGAGTGAATGCCTCTGGTAAATGGAAATTCTCCTGGGAAACCTAATTTCTCTTCGTACTCATCATCGCGCACATCACTCGGCACACTCAAAGAGGGAGGCTCCATCCCACTTGCTGTAATGAAACGCACTTCATCCCGCTTCGGCATCTCGTTGTAATCTTTCTCCCATTTCTCTTTTTGCTCCTTTATCTTCTTTATAGTCTCTTTGTTGAAAATTCCCATACCGCCTTACCCCTCCAATGCCTTGTCGAGGATTCTCCTTGCTGCCGAGTGTGCTGTAATCTCTCCTTCGGCTACTTTTTCGCTCAAACTTTTAAAAAGAGAGCCGTCGGACAACATCCTTTGACGCATCTGCCCCTCTAAAATGGCAAGAATCTTGTATTCTGCCATCCTCACTCGCCGACTCCTTAGTCTTTCCGCAGAAGCCTTCGCAAAATACTCTTTTACAGCATCTACCAGTTCATCCACTCCTTTGCCGTATATGGCTTCAGTCCTTAAAACAACCTTCTTCTCTTTTTCCTCGTCTTGTATCTCCAACATCGCCTCTATCTCCCGCTGAAGTTTATCTGCACCTTCTCTGTCGCTCTTGTTGACCACATATATATCGGCAATCTCCATAAGCCCGGCTTTGAGCGTCTGAACCGAGTCTCCTGATTCAGGTGAAAGAATCAGAATACAAATGTCTGATACCTGCGCAATTTCAACCTCTGTTTGTCCCACTCCTACAGTCTCGATTATAACCACATCGCACCCCATCGCATCAAGGATGTCTGAAGCATCCACTGCAGAAGCAGAAAGTCCTCCCAGCCGTCCTCTTGATGCCATGGAACGGATAAAGACTCTCTCGTCACACGATATCTCACGCATTCTTATACGGTCTCCGAGGAGCGCCCCTCCTGTAAAAGGACTCGAGGGGTCTATGGCTATGATTCCGACTCTCTTACCTTCTGAAAGGAGTTTTTTTGCGAAGAAATCTACAAGTGTGCTTTTTCCTACGCCTGGCGGTCCTGTGATACCTACTCGAATTGCTTTGCCTATATGTTTTGAAACCTCTTCCATTATCTCTTCAGCAGCGGGCAGATTGTTCTCAACCAAGGTGATAAGTCGCGCTGTGGCGGTTCTGTCTCCATTATACAGGCGCTTGAGCAGAGCCTTCGTATCGTTTTTCATTCTCGCATAGCCTCACAAAGACTCAAGTCTGTGTGAATCCATCAGCGCGATTTCACTAATCCCAAAAGATGTCTCGCTATGACCGTCCTCTGAATCTCGCTTGTTCCCTCAAATATCTCGGAGACTTTCGAATCACGGAAATACCTCTCAACAGGATAATCTTTTGTGTATCCGTATCCGCCGTGAATCTGCACCGCCTCTGTTGCACAATAGAACGCTGTCTCTGAGGCAAAGAGTTTTGCCATAGACGCTTCTTTCGAGTGGGGCAATCCTGCATCTTTCAATTTTGCTGCCTGCCAAGTGAGAAGCCTTGCCGCTTCGAGTCGTGTTCCCATATCCGCAATCTTCTGTTGTATCATTCCGAATTCGTAAAGGAACTTTCCGAACTGTTTGCGTACTTTTGAATACTCGATTGCCGCCTCAAGCGCTGCTCGCGCAAGCCCCACAGACTCCGCCGCTATCCCAATCCTGCCTCCGTCTAGTCCTC
Organism: Planctomycetota bacterium; assembly: GCA_026418755.1. Taxonomy (GTDB): domain Bacteria; phylum Planctomycetota; class SKW154; order SKW154; family SKW154; genus SKW154. The sequence goes on along the minus strand of JAOAAR010000082.1, from coordinate 261 downwards.
TCATCATTATCTTGAAACCCTCGTTCTCTTCTCCTAACAGGTTCTCTGCCGGGATTTCAGCGTTCTCAAAAATCAATTGACAGGTGCCCGACGCACGAAGCCCCATCTTCTTCTCTTCCTTTCCAACCGAAAACCCTTTGAAAGTCGGCTCCACTATAAATGCACTTATCCCTTGATATGGTTTCTCAACATCCTTTTTCGTTCTTGCGAACACAATGATGCATTTCGACTGCGCACCTGTGCTTATCCACGATTTCACAC
>JAOAAR010000007.1 GCA_026418755.1 Planctomycetota bacterium | reverse complement strand
GATTTGTATCTGCCCAAGGGGAACAGAAAGTCGAAAACGACTTCAGAGTCTCTTCTGGAATAGCCGAAGAAGGGGAAGAAGCGGAGACGAAACGAATCAGGCTCGGAGGAATACCTGCCAAGAGGATAGAGAAAGTCTACTTCGACGCTGTCCGCCTCTTTGTTTCTCTCGTACCACAAAAGCGGAAATATGTGGAAACTGAGTTCGGAAGGGGAGGAGGAGAAAGAGAGGAAATAAAGGAGACTCAAAGAGAAACTCTCTTTTGTTCTGTCGGAAGAATAGTTGAACAGAGGGTGGAAGTAGCACTCTGTTTCGTCACTTGTTCTCCTGTATACGCCGGCAGAGAGATAACGAGAGAATGGGAAGAAGAAGTCGAAGCGGGTTTCGTAATCCAGTTTTGTCCGTGAGACTAAGGGATAAAGAGAGAGAAGTTCCCGTTCTTTCGTTTTTTCATACTCTATCAAAGGGTAAAGAATAGAAAGTTTTGTCTCGTTCTCATCGCTGCCGTAGGAGAGAAATGGCCACAACTTTACTTCTTTCGGAGGCTTCTGCGGAGGTCTTATACCTTCATTGTCCTCATTTGCGAAAGCGGTGGATGAGGCTAATAAAACAAGCAGCAGGCTCAAAGCAATAATGCGCATATGAGGCATAAAATAACCTCCTATGGTTTCGTTAAAATATACGACAAAAAAAGGGCAATGTTCAACAATCAAATATGAAATTTTGCTAGTGTATCACAGGTTTTCATTTCTATTGCTGCTTTTTTAACCACTTTTCGTCTTTTGTAAGTAAAATTTTTGCTTGGCAAGAGAGCGGATGTTGAAGGAAAGGTAGGTTGTTAGCGGATTAAAGAGGATAACCGATTGTGCCAACGAATCTTGATAGTTTTTCTTTGCTATTGAGGAGGCGTTTGATAGCCTCATTTGTAGCAGCAAGCCCTTCAACGGCCGCTTCACGGATTTTTCCTGCCTTAAGTAAAGTTTCGCTTATTTTGAGACGCAGCCCGATTCGCTCGGGGTAAATGTGGCTCGCCTCCCTCATAAGATTCACAGCCCGTTCAAAGTTCTGCGCTTTCAGGTATTGTTCTGCTGCCCTTAAAAACTCGTTGTAGGCGTCCTCCTTGTAATGTTGGAGAAGATACAGATGGGCGAGTTTCTCCCGGACAGGGGTGTCGAGGGGGTCTTCGAAGAGGAAGTTTTCGGCGCAGTGGATGGAGAATTCAATCCCTTTTTGTTTTTGTAACCTTTCGATGACTCCAAGTTTGTTGGCTCTTTCGACAAACAGAATCGTCTGGTGATTTTTGAGGAGGGAGAGTATTCGGCAGACTTCTAACTTTGTGATACCGGACTCAACAATCACTTCGTTGACTGTGCGGAAGCCGTCTATGAGGAATAGAATCTCCTGAACTACCGCAGAAGAGGATTCGCGGAGAGTGGACGCAGGGGGAAGTTCGGCACGGTCTCTCACTTTATAAATCTCCGCAAACGATGTAATCTGTTTGCGGAGATGCTGCCATTCGTCGACTCTTCTTGCGGCTTCGAGAATTATGCCGCTTCCGTCCAGAGGTAATGTTCCATACCCCTCGGATGGAGGGCTTTCTAAGGAAAGAAATTCAAACTCTGCATTCTCATCTGTCACTGCGTCGCAAATCTCTTCTGCCACTTGAGCGTAAAGGCACTCCTCTACATCTTCTTTTGAGATTCTGTTTCTCTGCGCAAGAATCTCGCCTAACGGTTTGCGGCTGCGGGATTGTTCCTCCAGCGCTTCCACCAGTTCGCTCTCGGGAATGCGTCCCCAGCGGACGAGAAGTTCTCCAAACAACGGTCTCCGTCGCCTCCCTGCAGACAGCAGCCTTACCCCCTCCTTACCAAAATAGATTTGTGTGCGTCTGCTGCCGGCGCTCATTGACAAAACTCCTTGCCTGCCACTCACATTTAAGAACTGCAGAAAATCGAACATCTTCACCTGCCGAAGGAGCCCTTTCACCTCATCCCCTCCTTGAAAACTTTAAGGTTTTATACTGTTTTGTAACAGAAATGTCAACAAAAAACGGTTTAAAAGTCAAATATTTCCTTTGCCACTATAAACTCCCCTATCCCTCTCATAGTTCGTTTGCTCAATCAAGGCTTTTTAACATTGTATCTTATGGAAAGCGGTAAGATGTTTTTGTGATTTAATTGGACACTCAAAAATCTCTTGACAGAATTATGTAATAATTGTATATTAGTAAAGAATCTCAAAAGGAGAGAGAGTGGCTATACGGGTAAAGTGTCCGCATTGTAGACATCTTTTAACAGTGCCTGATGAGTATTATGGCAGACCAGTTAGATGTTCTGTTTGTAAAAATAAATTCAGACCTTCGGGTGGGGACTCGGCTTCACGACCTGGCACAGGAACGCACAAGATACCGGTGACAAAACCTCCGACGCCTGTTGTAGTTCGCAAGCCTGTGATTTCCTTTTCTTCAGGAACGAGGGGAGCGGGCAGTCCTGTGCCTGCTTCTGTGAGGCGGCAGAGAAATAAGGCGATGTTAGATGCTATCAGCGAGCAACGGAAGCAACGCTCTGCCATAGAAGCGGATATGGGTCGGGCGGCTCGCATACAGTTTAACCTCCTTCCAGAAAGAATCCCGAACTTGCGCGGTTTTGACATTCGCGTTCATTATCAATCTGCTAAAGAGGTGAGCGGTGACTATTACGACTTTATTCCGATAGATAGGGAGAATATGGGAATCGTGGTTGCCGATGTTTCTGGCAAGGGGGTACCAGGGGCTATGGTTATGGCAATGGCGAGAGTAGCCCTCCAACTTCTTGCTCGAGGCAACCCTGTGGCACGAGAGACTGTTATTTCTCTCAATAGGGTCTTATCTCGCGACATCAAAGGCGTGATGTTTGTGACTCTCATGTATCTTGTTCTGAATGTTCATACTCTGACAATACAGGTTGTTAACGCAGGACATAACCCGCTTATTCTTTGGCGCGACGGTGTCTCGAGACTTATCAACCCCAAAGGAATTGCTGTTGGTCTTGACCTGGGACCCATCTTTGAGGCGAATTTGAAGGAGGATTTGATTCAACTCCAGAAGGGTGACAGAATCGTCGTCTATACGGATGGGGTGGTGGAGGCGATGAACGAAAAAGGAGAGGAGTTCGGGGAGGAGCGATTTCTCGAGATAGTTGAAGAGAATGCTGATAAACCTTCATCAGAATTCATAAACCAGTTGATTTCTGCTTTGCGGGTTCATCAGGGGAAAGCCGAACAACACGATGACATCACGGTTGTCACTTTCAAATATGTATGATTTGTCTAACACTGATGCTCCCTCGAGCGTATTAGAGTTGGGAGGAGAATCGAGGGGGCAAAATGGCAGGTGGAATGAATCTCTATGAGCAGCGAGGTTGTTATCGTTCCACAGGAGTTGGAGAAGCAACTCATCGAGCGGTTCCGCTCAGGCGATTCATATGCGCTTGCTACACTCTTCGAAAGTTACTCAAAACGGCTCTTTTGGGTTGCTTTCAACATTCTACGCAATTACGACGATGCCTTGGATGCTGTTCAGGAGACATTCATAAGAATCTTAAACGCTATATCTCGCTTCGACACTTCCAAGCGGTTTTACACCTGGGCTTGTCAGATTATCATCAATTTGTGTGTGGACAAGAAGAGGCGGATTTCTGGGGTGCGCGCTGCGGTTTCATTGGAGGATGTTGGACTGCCGCCTGCGCGCCAGGACCCGAGCGAGGATGGATTGTCTCAAAACGAGAAACGGAATCGTGTTTTTACTGTTATGGGAAAGATGCCGGAGAGTTACAGGACGGTTCTTATACTTCGAGAGATGGAAGGACTTGGGTGCAAAGAGATAAGCGAGATGCTGGCGACTACGCACGCAACGATCAGATGGCGCCTTCACAGAGCGAGAAGACTTTTCAGAAGAATCTGGGAAAAGGAGTTTGGAAAAGAGAGTTGAACAGGAGATAGAGAATGGAATGCGAAAGAGTGAGAAAATTGATTCCTCTGGTGTCAGGCGGAGATGGGGAGATTGAAGAAACTTCTCTGGTAGAAAGGCACATAAGTGTTTGCTCTTCCTGTAACACCCTTTATCAACAGTATTTGTCCGACAGAGAGGCGCTCAAAACTCTTTCTTCTCCTTCAATCCCGCCGTCCGTCGAGGAGAAGTTGAAAAATCTCGTCGAAACCTCTTTGATTCAACAAAGGAAGAAAAGAGCGCCGCTCACTGTGCGCATAATCCGTAAAATCACAGGAGTCGCTCTCATAGTGGTCGCCATATTGGCGTTTCTCTTTTATATGGGTAGAGAAGAGCCGCTTCAGGAGGAGAAACCTCCTGAAGGAGTCGTCGAGCGTGTGGAGTATAAGAGGATGATGAACCGCGCAGTAGAAAACGCTTCTATTGAGGAGAATGAGAAGACGACTCCTGCCAAGCGGGAGAAGTGTCGCCTTCTGGATAGTGCTGACACATCCCATTTTGATTTTTAGAGGAGACAGTGGATGAAGAGGCTTGTTTCTGTGTTAATTGCATCTTGTCTTTTGGGAGGAATTCTTGCGCAAGAGCCTGCTGCCAAGCAGAGCAATCGTGTTGAACTGGCGAAAAGGTTGAAGAATTCTGCGGTGGCGGTCTATGCCACCCGCACAGTCACTGGAGGGAAAGAACAGATAATTCGTCATCGTGTCACCGTCAGCCTTTCAGGTTTTCTTTGCGATAAAGACGGTCATATTCTCACAGTCGCAAATGCGGTTGAAGGTGCATCTGAAATTTCGGTCGAAGATGAGAGTGGCAATAAGAGCAAAGCCGAACTGGTTGGCGTGAACGACCGCGACAATGTCGCCCTTCTTAGGGTAGACATCAAAAACCTGTCTCTCTCTCCGATTGAATTCTCTGAAGAAGTCTATGATGCGGGCTCTGAAATCGTAGTCGTTTCATCCCCATTAGGATTGAAAAACACTGTTGTCTTCGGTATGGTGAGCGGCAAAGACAGAACTTTAGTAGGAAGTGGGAGGATTTACTCCGGGATGCTTCAGTTGGCGACTCCTCCTCTTCAGACAGACCCTGGGGGGCTTGTGGCGGATATGAATGGAAAAGTGGTGGGTATGGTCGCTCCTGCTTATCTTAAACCGCCTGTGGTAGCCCAGACAGAAGAACTCCTTCAGTCCATTGCGAAGAATCTCTTGGAACTTAGTGAAGTGTTCGGGAACTTTATAAAAGACAAGACCCCAGAAATGCGCAACAAGTTAGAGATGATAGAGAAAGAGGCAGGCAGACTACTCTTCCCCGAAAAACTCCTTGAACCTATAATGGGTGCATCTGAGATAACTTTTGCTATTCCCTCCTCTTCTCTTAAGAAAGCGGTTGAAGCATTACTTAGACGGAAAAAGACCGCTTGGCTCGGAATCTCGGTAAGACCGCAGACCGAACCTGAAGGAGCCCAACTTCCACGAGGACTAATAGTGGTGGAAGTGATAGAGAATGGTCCTGCTCATAAAGCAGGAGTCGCCCCTATGGATGTGCTTCTCTCTTTAGACAAATGCGAGACCAAAGATATTATGACACTTAAAAGGCTGTTAGAGGAGACTCTTGAACCTGGCAAAACGGTTGAGATGGTCATCTTCCGTCAAGGCGAGAAGAAGCGGTTACAAATCACTCCCGACTCACGCTAACGATTTAGAAACCTTTTTATGTAAAAATTTTTCTTTTCAAAATTTTTTTGTTGAAAGATGATTTTAAGAGTGTAAAATATAAAGCAGGTTTGTAGAGATAGAAAAAGGTTATATAAAGCGGGTCCTTAGTTAAGAAAGGAGGAAGGCAATTAACATCTATGTTGGCAATTTGGCGAAAGGAACGACCGAAGAGGAAGTGAGGAATGCGTTCAAAAGTTTCGGGCAGGTCAATTCGGTGGTCATCATCAAGGACAAATTCACGGGAGAATCGAGAGGTTTCGGTTTCGTTGAGATGCCTGCGAAGGCAGAGGCAGAAGCAGCCATTGCAGGGCTGAACGGGAAGGATTTGAATGGGCGCAATCTTGTGGTTAATGAAGCGCGTCCAAGGACCGAGAGGCGTGGCGGTGGTGGCTTCGGTGGCGGGAGAGGCGACAGAGGCGGCAGAGGATTTGGCGGCGGTGGTCGCCGTTTCTAACTCGCACAAACAATCGAATTAATCATTCGGAGTAAGTCGAGTTCTCAAATCGGGCAAGAAGGGGACATTTTGCCTCTGCTCTTACTGTTGGCGTGAAATTCAGTATGGCTCTGTTTACACCTCTTCAATCTCAATCGGTACAATAACCTAATTTCTTCTCCTGAAATCTCTGACTAGTCAGTCAGATTTCAACCTAGAAGATGCTGCTGAGCGAAAGACGGCTTTATTTCTCCCCTGGTTTTTCGCCGGGCGGAGGCTGGACTGGTCCTTTGCCTCCAAGGTTTCCTTCTCCTGTGTAGATTGTCTTATCGCCTCCCGATATGATTGGTGGAGTTGCACGCTTTAGAATCAGGATTGCAAAGCAAGTGTTCCATAACGGACCGTGTGAAAAAGGCGTAACATTCGGACGGGTTGAACCGCTCGTCTCACCCTGCCACGAACCATCAGACTGGTTTTCACTTAACGCGCGGTTCGCCACCTCCTCGTACCAGAAATGCTCACCAATCTTTCTCGCCATAGTCATCGCACCTACTCGCTCTAATCCATAGAAGTAATAGTACCTCCAGCCGCTGAAGCCTGGCCCCGAGTTGGGATTTGTATCAAGAGTCCAATGCTTGTCAAGCCATGCCATCCCATCACGAATTGCTTGACAGAGTCGCTTTTCGTTTGCCTTATACCATGGTGTTCCTTCCAGAGCCACTTTACACAAGGAGAGTGCAATTACACCGCTTGTGGTCATCGTGCCAGTAGGAGTGAAACATTCTTCTGTCTCGTTTTCGCTCCTTACTGTTTGACTGCGAGGCAGGTATCCCCATCCACGCGCAAACATTTTTTGTTGCTCTGCCCCGAATTTTCTATATGGGTCTTCCTTTAGGGTCACTTCTGTGCGCAGTTTTTTCAAGAGTTCCTGCTTCCCCTCTTCAGTCAAAGGAATCTCCTTTGCCTCTTCTTGTAACTGTTTCAGTCTTTCTGCAAGCATCTTCTTCAACTGTGCAACAGGTAAGTCTGCTACGGGAACCGGAAACCCTTTCACTTCTGGTCCTTTCTCTTCTTGCTCTTTCAGATAATACTCTGCCACTTCGATGAAGAGTTGGTGTGGTGTCTCGATGCCGAGACGATGACAGGCAAAGAGCGCTAGCATGGCGTACTGGGCATTTGAGGCATCTACCATTGAGTTGTGTGCGCCGACACCCTTTTTTGATGTTTCTCCAGGGTCCTTGCCAGGATAACGCCATACAGAAGGGGTTTTTGCTTTGCAGAGCCATGCGTGAGCCTGTCTCAACCAGTCCAATGCCCAGGGAGGCAACTCTTGCGCCTTTTTTCGCATTCGCTTTTCAGGGTCTTCAAACACCTCTGTGCGCATCTTTTTCAATTTTTCAGGAGATGCTTCTTCTACTTCTTGTTCGGGTTTCGGTGGCTCACAAAGCGCTGAAAGCGCCAAAATCAAGCAAGCCACTGAATAGGTGCCCGGAAAGCCTCCCTTTCGCAGGTAGTCGAATCCTTTCGTTATACACTCTTCTTTTGGAGAAACGCCTCCTTTGAGGAGCGCATACAGTGCTAACGCTGTCGTCCCGAAAGGATACATCTCCATATAGGTTCCTGTTCCAATCCAAGAACCATCTGGCTTTTGTTGTCCTTTTAGCCACGCAACCGCCTTTTTTACCGCCTCGTCAATCCTCTTCGAGTCCACTTTGGCGCCTTGACTCACATACTCGTCCGTCTCGTCTGCTACCAGAGATGCTATAGCGAGAATGCCTACAAACAATAAAGCCCACCGCATACCTTCTCCTCCTCTCAGACTATTCTACTATATTTTATCTACACACAAAGGAGAAAAACAAGCGGATATTTTTCCACTTGTTACACAAATTTTACAATCGGAGAAAAACTCTATTTCAAAACGACAGACAGGGCAGGGAGCAGAAAAAAGGATGGCTAAACTGCTTGACTTGAGGGTAAGTTTTGATAGACTACGATATGAAAGTGTAAGGGACGCGGATTATGGAAAATGTTTTCTGTTCGGTAGAGGAGGCGATAGAAGAGATAAGAAGTGGGCGGATGGTGGTTTTAGTAGATGATGAGAACCGCGAGAACGAGGGTGATTTGGCGATGGCTGCGGAGAAGGTGACCCCGCAGGCGATAAATTTTATGGCTCGTTATGGGAGAGGGTTAATCTGTCTTGCGTTAACTGAGGAGAAGGCGGATTCACTGGATTTACCGCCGATGGTGAAGGACAACCGTTCGCGGTTCGGCACGGCGTTTACTGTTTCTGTGGATGCGGCAAGAGGGGTGACTACGGGCATATCGGCGGCAGACAGGGCGACGACGATTTTGTCTGCGGTGAAACCAGATGCAAAGCCTGACGACCTTGTCCGACCTGGGCATATATTTCCTTTGAGGGCGAGAGATGGAGGAGTTTTGGTCCGTGCAGGGCAGACGGAAGGGATTGTTGATTTGGCGAGGCTTGCGGGACTTACTCCTGCGGGGGTGATATGTGAGATAATGAACGAGGACGGGACGATGGCGCGGTTACCTCAACTGGTAGAGTTTTCCAAAAGGCATAATTTGAGAATAATTTCTGTGGCGGCGATAATTCGTTATCGGCACAAGAACGAAAAACTGATTGAGCAGGTGGCGAGAGCAAAACTTCCAACCCATATGGGTGAATTTGAGTTGTTTCTCTACAAATCCATTTTTGATAAAGAGGGAAGGGATTTGCATGTTGTTTTGACGATGGGTGGAGTAGGAATTCCTGACAGTGGAGGGAAGGTGAGAGTTTTTGAGGAACCGTTGCTGGTGCGAGTTCACGATGAATGCTTGACAGGTGATGTGTTTGGCTCGTTGAGATGCGATTGTGGGGAGCAGTTGCGCCGCTCGATGGAGATGATTGCAAAAGAGAAGAAAGGGGTGATTCTTTATATGAAGCAGGAGGGGCGTGGCATAGGGCTTGCGAACAAGTTGCGTGCATATGAATTAATGGAAAAGGAAGGGTGTGACACGGTTGAGGCAAACGAGAGATTGGGGTTTCCTCCTGATCTGCGAGAGTATGGTATCGGGGCACAGATACTGTTTCATTTGGGTGTGCGGAGAATGAGGCTTCTTACTAATAATCCGAGAAAGATAGTTGCTTTGAGCGGATATGGGTTAGAGGTGGTGGAGAGGCTTTCGATTGAAGTACCCCCGAATCCGTTGAACAAAGGGTATCTGAAGACGAAGAAGGAGAAGTTGGGGCATATCATTAAAGATGTTTGAAGCGCCCTTTTTTAACATTTGTTAAAGGATTTGATGTTATAATTAAGGTTTTGGGTGAGGTGAGTTTGGAGTATAATTTCTATGGAGAAGGAGGGAGGTGGGACAGGGAAGAAGTTGCGTGCGGCAATCATATTGAGGCGCACAGGCCCTCTGCCGCTTGAGCAACTGGCACAACTTTACAGTGAGTGTCGGGGTGTTCCTTATGAGGAAGCAACTCATATCGTCGTGCGCAACGGGGGTATTCTCTTAAGGGACGCTACTCCTGAAGAGACGGTTAAGTTTGGCAATTTGCTCAAGACTCTCGGCGTGGCGTTTACTCTGATGCCCGCAGAAAACCTTCCTGAACTCAAAAGTATACAGACATTGAGCAGGATAAGAGTCGAGCAGACTCAAATAGAAGGAGAGACTCTTGAAGGGGGGAGGATTCAGATAAAAAGTGACAACTTGCTTCTGGCATCCGTCGGCGTTCTGATGAGCGAAGATTCTTCCGTTCCTCGATATGTGCTGACCGTCTATGCAATGGAACCGTTTGCGGGTTACAGAATCAGTGCGGACATCGCCAGTGTGGAGAATTTAAGTGACCGTGCAAGGATGTTGTTGGCCGCGGTTACTAGCCTTTACGATTTTTATCCGAGGAACGCTTTGAACAAAGGGGTTCGCCAACTGACGAGGTTTGGATTCAGCCAGACAGCGCAAGAGCACCTCGCTTTCCGTCGTCTCGACTATCTGAACTCTTACGAACTGTGGCTCTCTTGTATCCGCTTTAACGATTTAAATCAAGTGGGCAGTGTAGAAAGAGGTCCCGGCATAAGCGCATTGGGCAGGGTTCGCTTTAAACTGAATCAGAAAGAGGTTGACTCTTCTCAAGAAAGAGCGGTCGAGACGAAAGCGATGGAGAGCAGAAGCCGCAGATTGAAAGCGGTTGAGGCTGTTCCTCCTTACAAGCGGGTACGACAGAGCCAGTGGCTACCCGATGTTTCAGCATCCGATTTTCTCGCTCCGGTTCTCGAAGAGAATGTACTTTTGAAGGCTGCCTTTGTGGTGGCCCTTCTGTCTCTTCTTGTCTGGCTTATCATTTCTATTTCCTGATATGCTTACCCAGATAGTCACATATCTTTACGAGGACGAATGGAATCTCCTTGAAAAATCTGTTAGCAAACACTCTATTGAGCGTGGAAGGAGTCAGAGCATTTTATGGCAGGTGAAGACTCCTTCTATTTCGGTGACTCTGTATCGGACGGGTAAACTGTTAGTTCAAGGGGAGGAGACAGAAGAGTTTCTTCATACGCATTTGGAGGATATAGTGGCTGCAAGGTACACTGTGACGAGCATTGGCACTGACGAGTCGGGCAAAGGTGACTATTTTGGTCCGTTGGTTGTTGCTGCGGCAAGAATTGGAAGGTTTGATGTGGAGTTTCTGCTGCGTAATTCGGTACAGGATTCAAAATCTATGTCTGACGCGGCAGTGGTTGAGGTGGCGGAAAAAATCGCAGAGGTTATTCCTCATAAGGTTGTTGTGATTGGAAATCAAAGATATAACGAGTTGCATCAGAAGACTGGGAATGTGAATCGCCTCTTGGTATGGGCGCATGCAAAAGCGGCAGAGGAGTTATTTCAGGAAAGTGTTCCTCAGAGGTTGATTGTTGACAGGTTTGCGAATCCTGTTCACCTTAAAACTCGCTTGAAAGAATACAAGAATCTCGACTTGGTACAGGTAGAACGAGGAGAAAGGGAGTTGCCTGTTGCGACGGCTTCTATACTCGCAAGAGCGGGTTTTTTAAGCAGGTTGAAGAGCATCTCAAAGCGGTATGGGTTTGAGTTTCCGAAAGGGGCAGGAGAGGAGGTTGTAGAAGCAGCGCGGGAGTTTATCAGGAAGTTCGGCGAAGAGCGGTTGGGGGAGGTGGCTAAACTCCATTTCAAAACTACACAAAAAATCAGGGCTAGGGATGAACCCACTGGCTGATTACTGATGAGAGAAAGACTTACTCTGCCGTTTTAACTGCATTGGACTAACTCGATTCCATACATACCGAAGTTCTTATACTTGTATGTGTTCCAAAGATGGTGAGTTCTGCCCAATAAATCAGACGCTTTGAACGCCAGAGTCTCTTTGTCTATGGAAGGCTTATGGATTTCGGGCGAGGCATTTCGCCAAACATTCAATACATCATAAAATATCGGTTCAGAATACTCTGCGCCTATTTTAGCCTTTGCCTCGTTAATCGCTTTTGTATCTACAAAGAACCCCTTTTTTTCTCCAAGCATAAGTTTGAAGATTTCTTCAACAATCTGGCGCGTACCTAAAAGAACATCTGAATACCTCTCTAACGCAAAAAATTTATCCACATCCTTAAGCCTTTCCTCTACCCACATGATTCTTGCCTGCCCCTCACAAAGAGTCCAGACCGCCTTCGTAAGAGGGTTCTCTTTTAAGAAATAGCGTAGGGCCTCTTCTCTCTCTTTTATCCAATCTTTTTTCACCTGTTCGTAGCGTTCAGGTTCAATATAGCGTTTAATAAACTCTTCTTCGTCACATACCGCTACTATTCCGCTCAATTCTTTTTGCAACCTCTGCTGGTCTTCATCAGGGAGCCTTGGGTCTAATACCAACACTTTTATCCCCACTAGGTTATCTCCAAATTGGAGCATACCTGCTATCCCCACTAGGTTATCTCCAAATTGGAGCATACCTGCATATTCGTCTCGGTCAAGTTCTTTCATTATTTGCTCTCTCTTTTTATTAAGAGAGAGAATATAGTCAATTACATCATCAGCGTTCCATATACCATTACCTATTTGTTCATTCCACCAATAACTATGGACGAAGGCTCCTTCACATTCGTCGAAGACTTCCTCGTAGAACTTCTCATGGAACTTCCACTTTTTATGAAAAACCTCTCTTCTGCCAAAGAGATAATTTCCAATCATAGATTCGACTTCGCACATATCAGGGTATTGGGGAGGCTCACAATAGATTTCCACTTTATGAAAGGCGGAAGTATCACCTTTGCACTCAGCGAAGAAACTACAAAACGCTTTCGCAAGGCCTATATCACACTCAAGTAATGTATCAAGTGCTTCTTTCATTTCAGAAAGAGTTGCGGATTGAAATATTTTCATATTTCTCCAGTTGTGGAACTTGCCCCAGATAAGCGTTTCTTCCTTTTCCATCGATTACACATCCATCAGCGATGCCTATAATATAATATCTGAGAAAAATAGAGTCAACGCTGATTACTGTAAAGCATTCTCAGTGTGAGCGGGCGTGGCTAAAGGTTTTAAATTGGTATAGCACCTCTCAAAATCTCTGTTAAAGAGGTAGGCTAGTTACTTCCTTGAGGCCCTATTTTTTGTTCTCTGGTAAAGTGCCGCCGTGCTCCGATATGAATTGCGAATCTTTCTCTTTCGAGCGTTTGATTCGCACCCCGAGTTTCTGAATCCGTTTCACAATTTTCCGTGCAAAAGATTTTGAATCAGAGTCAAGCCTCTCGATTCCGAGATAGTTTTTCAAGAAACGGAGTTTGTCGGAATTAGTTGCAGACGGGACGCTTGCGGCGAGCGCAGATAAATCTTTGACGAGCCATCTTTCGCCGACGGTTTTGCGCACATCGGCGCGGTTCAGGTCCAGAATGATGAAGTCCCAACCGTTCGATGTTTCGACTACGAAAATATGGGAGCCGTATAAATCACGGTGGTTGACTCCACCTTTATGCATTTTGCGAATCAGTTGAGCGAGTGAATTGATGAAGGAGCAACGGGTTTTAAAATCTTTGTCTTTTGAAGAGGTTCCGAAATTGTGAGGAAAGTAGTGCTCGAGGCGCGGATGCTCACCTACATCTTGGGTCATAAGGAAGGAGAATCTTTTCCATAAAACGGTCTTGCTTCCAAATGCAAGCACAGGAGTAGTCCTGATTCCCAACTCAGAAAACCGCATAATCGCTTCCGCTTCGCCCTTTAGAGAACTCACCTGTTTCGTGAATTTGAGGAGAGTATCAAGGAGAATTTTAAAAAGATTGAACACTCCTTTCTTCAAATAGACTTTTCCTAGTCCTTCGAGATTCAAGAATCCGGTTGTGCGTTCTTTGCGAACGAATTTGACGGTTTTTTCAAACTGAAGATTCCATATCTTTTCGAATGTGGCGGTCTTGAAGAATGCTGAATCTGCTTTCTCTTCTACTACAAGAATTTTGCCGCCATCTTTTTCAACAAAATGCTTTATCATTTCATCTCCCAGACAAAAACAGGCTCAACGGTCACATTTCCATCTGATTTGACTTCGACGAGTGCTATTTGTGCATCATCTTTGAGCCCTTTGCCTGTTGTGATGAAGAGAGTGTTTTTCTCTTTTTTTACACTCCAGACTCTAATATGTCCTGACAACACAACATCTACATTTGCATCGAGGATTTTTCGTTTCAGATATGCAGCAGCGGATGGTCTGTTCATTGCGTGGTCGCTGTTAGGCCGCGGGTCATCCAGCGGTTTGTGACAGAAGAAGAGAATCGCTTTTGCGGAGCAGTTTTCAAGAAGTGAGACCGTTTTTTCCATTTCGAGGGAAGGGAGGAAGGAGGGAAGAAATTCGTCAGCGTTGTTGAAGAAGATGAAAAGGGCATCAGAGAAGGCGAAGTGATAATTCATTGGCGCAAGGTGGCGACAGAACGCATCTGGTGCGAAGGAATTGTAATCGTGGTTCCCGACAAGCGTGTAAACAGGGAACGGTAGTTCCGCAAGAGAATCGGCAACCTTTTCAAGCATTTTTTCATTGTTACGGACAATGTCGCCGAGCAAGACCACAAAGTTGCTTTCTGTTCGTCCAACAAGCGAGAGGAGAACTGTTTTCATCTGTGCAATCTCCTCTTCAGTTTTGCATTCAACATCACCCAATGCAACGAATTTGAACGATTCTTTTGGTGGTGATATTATTCGATATGTCCCTCCCGCTTCAATGGTAAGATTTGCTTGGGAACCAGTAGCAACTATTATTTTTTGCTCGTTCGGGTATTTTATTTCAGATTGGGGAAAGATATTTTGGAGTCGGATTTGAAAGTTTGATTTGAAGTTTTTCACTGTTATCAGAGCGTGAGGAGAGAAAAGGCGTAGAGTGAACGGTTCGGTCTTGCGAATCATTGCGCCTCGTAATGTGATTTCTGTTCCGTTAGGAAGAATCGCTGAGGTTGTCGCTTCAGGGCGGCTGAAACTGACAGGCGAAAGTTTGAGATGATGGAAAGCGGTCCATAAGAGAATCGCTGTCCCGAATCCCCCGGTGAAAAGAGAAAGAGATTTTATTGTTCTCCCGACTCGCATAAGAAACTCCGCAAACATTTACCCTATTTTACGCTCTATAGGAACACTTGCGCAAAAACTTTGTGATGTTTGCTTGAAAATTTGCGTCCAGACGGTAAAATCTTCCTTTCAATAAAAGGAAGAGAGGATGCGTAGAATCCTTTTTTGGATACCAGGGTTGGATTTGCCCATATATGCATATGGCTTTATGCTTATGCTGGGTTTTGTTTTTGCCATTCTTCTGGCGTCCAAAAGGGCAAAACAGCGGGGGATGAAGCCTGAGCATATTGCAGACCTTGCCCTTTATTTGGTTGTATTCGGAGTTTTAGGTGCGCGAATTTTCTATATCGTCGAATTCCATCACATTTTCAGTTTTGCTCTGTTCAATATCTTTGATGGTAAACTGTCCCTTGTTGGACTCCTGTTAGGCGGACTTGCTTCTTTCCTTCTCTTCAAATACAGAAGTAGATTCAAGCCATTCAAAAGGTTTCAGATTCTTAACTCTAAAACTCTTGTCTTTTTCGGCGTGATAGGGCTTCTGCTCACTTTGACAGTGGCGAGACTCCTTTATCTTGTTACTGATACCTCTGTTCTTTACCATAGGGTCATTCTGCGTCCATACGCCAAGTTTTATCCTGATACCATCAAGGCATCCTCGATGGGCAGCAGTGCTATAAGAGAAATGGGAGTCGTTTCAGACAGAAACAGTCCTGATTTCGGAAAAGAAGTGGAATATAGACGCCTCTACTCTCCACATACCTATGACTTTGATTCGCTTAGGGAAAGCAACCCTCATTATGATGTCGAGCCTGCCTGGGAGTTCTCTGTCTTCGAGGTCTGGAAAGGGGGACTGGTTTTTTATGGCGGCATAATCGGCGGCGTTCTGGCAGGAATCCTCTTCGCATTCAGACGACGCATCCCCTTCTTCGAGCTCGCCGACACAGTAGCGCCAGCAATTATGCTTGGACTGGCATTCGGACGCGTCGGCTGCACTCTCAATGGCTGCTGCTGGGGCAAAATCCCCGACAAGTTTGTCCCTTCAACCGTCCTTAAAACACTCAACGAAGAGGACAGATATCTCGTCGGAAAGACTATTCCTTTTCTCTCCTATTTGACGGTTCGGTTTCCTCCTGCCAAGACAGAACAAGTCTTTACATCCGAAGGGTCCGTTAAGAGAGTAGTGATTCCCGAACCTCCTGGTCACGAAGCGCAGGTGAACGCAGGGATGATAAAACACGAAGAATGGACCCTTCCTGTCTATGCGACTCAGCCCTTAAATATCGTTAAGGCACTTTTCATCTGCTTTCTTGTTCTCCTCTACGGGCGGAGATGGAAAAAGTATCACGGAGACGAAATCCTTTTTCTGGGGACGGTTTATCCTATTGGTAGGTTTTTGACGGAATTTCTGCGTGGAGACAACAGACCAGAATACCTTTTCGGATTGACGGTCTCCCAGAGCGTCAGTATATTTGTTGCTTTCGGCTGTTTTGTCTTCTGGATGCTGCGCAGAAGGCATTTAAGAAAGAAGGGTGTCCGTGTGGAGGTGTAGTTTTTATGGATGTTTTCGATGCGATTAAGTGGCGTCGTTCGGTTCGCTCTTATAACCCTCACTACGAAGTGAGCGAATGGCAACTGAATCGACTTCTTGAAGCAGCACGACTTGCTCCCTCGGGCAAGAATCGCCAGGCAACCCGTCTCATCGTTATCCGTGACAGGGAGCGAAAGAAGAGATTGGCTGTTTTGTGTCATCATCAGGGGTTTGTCGCTTCAGCGTCGCTTGTCATTGCTGCGGTTAGTATTGAACCTGATGCTAAAATGGGCTCCGGCACGCCTGCCCACCGTGTTGACGCAGCCATTATGCTTGACCATATTGCACTTGAAGCTACAGAACTGGGGCTAGGGACTTGTTGGCTCGGTGCTTACGACAAGGAGAAACTCTCTGAGTTTCTTGAGATTCCAAAAGAGTGCGAACTGATTGCACTTCTTGCTGTTGGTGAGCCTAAAGACGGCTGGCACCTGCGCGAGGCGGACAGACTACCGCTTGAGGAACTCGTCTTTTATGAGAAATTCGGTGTGAAAAAGAAAAAAGAGTAGGAGAGGACTCTTATGGCAAAATTTGCTGCTCCTGATGGATTAACATTCGATGATGTTTCACTTCTGCCTCAGTACTCTGAGGTTCTCCCAAAAGATGTTGATACATCGGTTCAATTGACTCCATCTATACGCCTTTCAATACCGCTCATCAGTGCTGCTATGGACACTGTGACAGAGAGCCGTCTTGCGACGGCGCTGGCTCAAGAAGGTGGTATAGGCATAATTCATAAGAATCTTTCTGTGGAGCAGCAGGCGGCGGAAGTAGAGCGAGTGAAGCGCTCTGTCCACGGGGTGATTTTCGACCCCATTACTCTTCTTCCTGACCGAACTGTTCGTGATGCTAAAAGGATTATGCAAGAGCATCAGATTTCAGGGTTGCCTGTGGTGAGCCGTAGCGGGAGACTGGTTGGCATAATAACCCGACGGGATTTGCGTTTTCTTGAAGACTCTGACTTGAAAGTTTCTATGGTGATGACGAAGCGGCAACTGGTGACCGCTCCTCCTGACACGACCATAGAAGAAGCACGCAAGATTCTCCACAGCCGTCGTGTCGAAAAACTCCTTCTGGTTGATAAGGATGGCAAGTTGCGTGGGCTCATAACTATGCGCGATATAAACAATATTGAAGCATATCCTTATGCCTGTCGTGACTCGGCGGGTAGGTTGCGTGTGGGTGCCGCAGTGGGTCCGTTTGAGTTTGATAGGGCTGAGGAGTTGGTCTCGAAGGGGTGTGACCTACTTGTCATTGATACGGCGCACGGTCATACCAAAAATGTGATTGAGACAGTTAAACAGTTGAAGACGAGGCTGAAGGTTGAGGTGGTGGCAGGGAATGTGGCAACGGAAGAGGGAGTGGAGGCGTTGGCGGAGGCAGGGGCAGATGCGGTCAAAGTGGGGGTTGGTCCAGGTTCTGCCTGTACGACGAGGATTGTTGCAGGGGTGGGAGCACCGCAGTTATCTGCTGTTTTCAACTGCGCTTTGTATGCGAGGAAAAGGAAAATCTCTCTCATAGCGGATGGAGGAATCCGTTATTCTGGAGACATTGTCAAGGCGCTGGCTGCGGGCGCTCATGCTGTTATGTTGGGCAACCTTTTTGCAAGTACGGATGAAAGCCCCGGCCAGATAGTCATATATGAGGGTAGACGGTTCAAGACATACCGTGGTATGGGTTCGCTTGACGCTATGTTGAGGGGTTCTGCTTCGCGCTACGGAAAGGAGGGGATTCCGCCATCAAAATTGGTCGCTGAAGGGATAGAGGGGCTTGTTCCCTTGAGGGGTTCTTTGAGCGAACTGGTATCTCAACTTGTTGGAGGTTTGCGCTCAGGTATGGGTTATTGCGGTGCAAAGAATCTGGAGGAGTTGTA
>JAOAAR010000081.1 GCA_026418755.1 Planctomycetota bacterium | reverse complement strand
ACTTTTTCTTTAGAATCAGAGAGTAGTTTTCTGCATTCTTCAAAGTCCTCAACTGCGTATTCTTTGAGTCTTTTGTAGGCAGTGCGAATGGAGGAAACGAGATTTTGACAGAAGTCGTTCTCATCATTGTTTTCTGCTGCGGTGACTCCTACGAGGAGAAAAAAGAGCCCAAGAGAGAGCAACGATTCTTTCATCGATGGAACTCCTGCACCAAAGTGTCAGTTTTGCTTAAGCCAGTAAAGGCGGAGTTCGTTTACGTTGAAGAGGGTCGTCTTTATATCGAGAGTGCGAATAACCGGAGAAGAGCCAGGGTTACCATCGTGGTCTGCGTAGACATCACCTTCGTGATAATCAATNGCGGAGTCGTAGTAGATGGATTTGAAGTTGGTGAGTGGCGTTCCTTGCATATAACCGTTTGACGGGAGAGATGAGAAGGTTCCTGCTTTTGGGGTTGGTCCGAAAGTGTTACGGAAGGATGCATCGTATAGGTAGATGGTCCCACCCCACTCGACGAAGTTGATGCAGTGGCCGTCCATTGCGCTCGGTGAGCCGAACTTATACCAGGTCATATTAGAGTAGAATGTGACATCGTCGTTCGGACTTAAGTCGCTGTAGTAGCGGGGAATCGGGTAGACGGAGTCGACACACCTGTAGTTATTGGTGACAGGGTGGGCTGGGGTTGTACGGTTTGTACCGGGTGCTTTGATGACGATGGAAGCCCATTTGACTTCAGGGGCAGTTCCGGCGTTCGCGCTCAAGCCGTAAAAGTATTTCGCAGTGGCAAACCCTTGAACCGCCACCAGATGGTCAAAGAAATCGTTCCAGCCGTCGCACATTCCGCCCCCTTTGTCCAGCATATCAGATGTGTACCAGGCAGCGATTCCACCGTACATCAAGCCACTTTTCTCGATGTGATAGAAGCAGGCATCTGCGACGCTTTTCAGATTGGAGCATCCTGCTGTCCAGGCACAAGACCATTCGACGAGCGGAACGAAAAGAAAATTCTCTTTTACGCCATCGCCTGTGTAGTCCACCCAGAGGGGAACTTGGGCGGTGCGGCAGATTCTATGAGAGGTTGTCTGTTTTCCAGGGATGCGTACCCATTTTCCTCCGTCGTTATAGTAAAAGGTGAACTCAATCTCTTTTATTTCTACTCCACAACCGGAGGAGAGAGAAGAAGATGATTCAAATGTGTAAGTAGTGTTCGGCGAGATATTCTCGTTTGAACCGGCAGGAGAAGCGAAAAAGCCTGACGCTTTCATCATTATGGGATAGTCTATCAAGGGGTAGTTAACGGAGAGGGAGGCACCGTTTATGTTGGAGACAGCGTTTGCCCCTGTTTTCGCTTTGAACCTTATCTTCGCACCTGAAAGATAACAAACAGGGTAGTTATATGTGGAGGCACTCACATTGTCGGGGTACAGTGCGTTCCCATTCGGCTCTGCTTGCTGACGGGGTAGTCCTGCGGAGTCGTCCAGACTCTGGAGCGCCCACTGTGCGCCACTCACCGCAAAATTGGTCGTGTTGCTTGCATCCCTTTTTGGATACACAAGAGGAAACTCTTCGTTTGCATTCACACCCTCGAAGTCAATGCTCACCACCCCCAGTCGCACGACCGAGATTTCTGCCTGATGGGTAATGGGTGTCACTTTGCTACTTCTTGCGTCAATCACCACTGTGTATTTTTTGGGGTCAGCGAATTTGCCTGTATCGGTTTTGCCATCCCAGGAAACAGAATAGTCACAGCCTCCGATTTGGCGAACATCGTCGAGCAGAAGGCGAACCTGACTGGCTCCGTCCATTATTTTCACATCCACAAGATAGTCATAGCCTCGCGGCTCAATGGCGTACCTTACGACCGCCTTTGGCCCATCCTCCAGTTTCGGGTCGAAAACCGCCGTGCAAGTCGTATACGCAGAGGACTTGAAAAATACCTCAAGAGGTGTCCTCTTCTTTTTCTCGCAACCAGGATTCGCCAACACCGTTATACAGAGGATAACAATCTGAATGACAGGAAGTGCAGTCTTCTTCACAGATACTTCCTCCAACAAGACAAAATAAATATAACATCCATTCGTCATTTTCGATACTCTTTTTTAACGACGCATTACAGAAGCGATGAAAAAATTTCAAACAGCCTTGTAGATTTGTAAAATGAAGAAGCAGGTTTTGGAGATTTAAGATGTGATAAGATTAGGAGTGAATGTTGACCATGTAGCAACTGTGAGGCAAGCGCGGCTGACATACGAACCTGACCCTGTGTTTGCAGCGTATCTCGCAGAGTTAGGAGGCGCCGACCAGATAACAGTCCATCTGCGCGAAGACAGACGCCATATCCAGGAGCGAGATTTGCGTATCCTCCGGCAGACTGTCACGACTCGTCTTAATCTTGAAATGGCGGCAGACGAAAAGATTCTCGAAATTGCGCTTGATGTAAAACCTGAACAAGCCACCCTTGTGCCGGAGAGGAGACAAGAAGTGACGACAGAAGGTGGACTTGATGTGAAAAGAATGATGAAGAGGCTCAGTTCCGTGATTCAGCGGTTGCAGGATAAAGAGATTTTCGTTAGCCTCTTCATAGCACCAGAAGAGGAGGCTGTGCGTGCATCCGCAAGGGTTGGCGCAGACGGAGTAGAGTTTCATACGGGAGAGTATGCGAATACCCGGGGGGATTCGGAAAGAATATCCCAACTTGAGCGGTTGAGAAAGGCTTGCGAGTTGGGACATTCGCTTGGGCTCCATATAGCAGCAGGGCACGGCTTAACATACACAAATATCCATCCCATTAAAAACCTCCCTTATCTTGAAGAGGTGAACATAGGTCATAGTATAATTGCCCGTGCGATTTATGTAGGGATTGAGGAAGCAGTAAGGCAGATGAAGGAGTTACTCAAATGAAGAAGTTAGAGGGAATATCCACAGCACTTGTTACCCCGTTTAAGGAGGGGATGATTGATTTCGAAGGATTTGAAAGGTTGTTGGCGTATCAGATTGAAGGTGGAATAAATGCGGTGCTTGTGAGTGGGACAACAGGTGAGGCTCCGAGTTTAACAAGAGAGGAGCGAGTTTTACTTATCAGGCGTGCGAAAGAGTATTGTAGGGGGCGTGTTTTTGTGATTGCGGGAGTAGGGACGAACTCGACGAAGACGAGCGTAGAGTATGCGAAGGATGCTGCAGAAAGCGGAGCGGATGCTCTTCTCGCAGTTGTACCGTATTACAACAAACCAAATGAAGAGGGACTTTATCGCCATTTCGAAGCAATTGCAAAGACCGTAGAGTTACCCCTCATTCTTTACAATGTTCCTTCGAGGACAGGAATGGAAATGCCCATAGAGGCGATTGCGAGACTTGCGAAACTGAAGAATGTAGTGGCTCTTAAAGAGGCTTCAACAAACCTTGAAAGGATAAGCGAGGTGCGGAGTAAATCAGAGATAACCATTTTAAGCGGAAATGATTCACTTGCTCTTCCGTCCTTTGCATTAGGGGCAGAAGGAGTCATTTCTGTGGTTTCGAATGTTGCACCAAAAGAGATGCGAGCAATGTGGGAACATTACATGAACGGCGATACGGAAGGCGCGTTGAAAACCCACCAGAAACTGTTCAGACTGATGCGCGCACTCTTTGTGGAGACGAATCCTATTCCCGTGAAGGCGGCGCTTAGTATAATGGGTTTATGCAGTGATGAAGTGCGCCTTCCTCTTGCGCCTGCATCCGCCGCTACTCGTGAACTACTGAAGAGAGAACTCGCAGCGCTCGGATTACTCTGTTAAGGAACTTTGTTATGGACAAGAAGAAGATAATGGACGCTATAAGAATGCTGTTGGAAGGAATCGGAGAAGACCCCAACAGAGAAGGGCTTTTGAAGACTCCCGAACGCGTAGCACGAATGTATGAGGAAATCCTTTTTGGCATCGGAGTGAAGCCAGAGAACCTCTTGACAGTCCTAGAAGAGGAACATGATGAGATAATTTTAGTTAAGGATGTTCCATTCTATTCCATCTGTGAGCACCATCTCCTCCCTTTCAAGGGAATCTGTAATGTTGCATATCTACCGGATAGACGGATAACTGGTTTGAGCAAGATTGTGAGGTTGATAGAGGCGTGTGCAGCGAGACCTCAAGTTCAGGAGCGGATGACAACGCAGATTGCGAATGCGTTGATGCGTAAACTGAAGCCGAAAGGCGTAATGGTAGTCGTAGAAGCGGAGCATCTGTGCATGACGATGCGCGGTGTCAGAAAGCCTGGTTCCAAAATGGTCACATCCGTTGTCCGAGGCATATTCCGAGAAAACGAGAAGACCCGTCTGGAAGCACTCAGTCTCATCGGTAACCTGTCGAGCAGAATAGAGTATTGAAATCGGCTCGAATATTCGGTTTTGTTTCGAAAAATTGGTAGAAGGAGGCTCAGACGGGCGTATAATAATGTATGAGTTGTGTTGGAGGAAGCGAGATGAGACTTTTTTTTATATTATCCGTTTTGTGTTTATTTCTGTCCTCTTGCACTACACAGCGATATATCGAGCAGGACGGCAAATGGAAACCATATATTCGTGAGAGAAAATTGCCTGTCACTGTGACGGTAGAAGAGGAGGAGAAACCTACCCCCAAGGCTGATTTTCTTGCGGACTGCAGAGTAGAAGCAGATGGGAGGCTGACAAAGTTTTATAAGTGTCGCTATCAAGATATAGGCACGGTAACGAACATTGTGAATACCAACAAGTCACCGAGTGGCGTTGTCTTTCAGAATGTTCAGACAAACACTCTGGTTATAACCGATACGAAGGAGGGAATGCTGCGGATAGCGGAGTCTCTTTCACAGTTGGATGTGTTATCGCCTCAGGTTCTCATAAAAGTGCGTGTTCTTGAATTGTCAAGTTATGACCACTGGGAATACGGTTTTGAATACAAACAGGACAGGAGCAGTACTGAGGGTGTCATCCAGAAAATTGAAGGAACTTTTAATCCCAAAAACTACATTGACAGTTTGAAGCCTGGTGCGACTCCGTTTCAGGGTCCCACATTCACAATAAAGACTGGGGGCAAAAGCGGCGGCAACATTGATATAATTGTGAGAGCGCTTCACGAATTGGGCGATGTAAATGTTGAAGCATGTCCAAATCTTCTTGTAGGAGAGAACAAAACAGCCACTATCACATCAGGAGAAGAGGTTCCTTTTGTGATAACCACCGTGTCGGGAGGCGTTGTTGTTTACAGCACAACATACAAACCTGTTGGTATCACGCTCATGGTGAAACCTGAATTTGTCGGATATGAAGGTGTTCGGTTGTATGTCAAAGCAGAAGTCTCGAGCGTTACTGGCTGGACAGACCCTTCGCTTGTTGGAGGCATCTCAAACCCCATTGTGACGAAAAAGACCGCCGAAACGACTGTATCTGTGCAAGACGGTGATTTGCTCATCTTTGGCGGACTGATAACAAAGCGGAGGTTACTTGTCAGACGAGCCGTACCGCTGTTAGGTGATATCCCTGTGTTAGGGTATCTTTTTTCGAGCAACCGTTATGAGAACGCCAATGCGATTCTGAATTTTCTCCTCTCCATCGAGGTCCTCTCCCCCTTAAAAGATGAAAAGATACCAGAAGGAGAGAAAAAGGATAAACCATCAGAGAAGAAATAGATTACTTCCTCTCTTTCTCTTTCTCTTTCTCTTTTTCTTGCTCTTTAATCAGTTCTTCTGCTTTCTTTTCAATCTCCTGCCATAGGTCTTTCAGGTCGAGATTTTTCTCGATGGTCTTAAGGTGGCTTTTGATGATATTCTCGTCAGCGTAAGGTAAAGGAGCGCTATCGATTCCGGGATGGGTCAGTTCGGTCACTTTCTTCAAACGGCGTGATTCTTCCGCATAAGGAAAGTCGTGGTTGTCACCCACCCGTCTCAACTCATCAAACACCTCCTGCGCTTTTCTGTTGCTAAAAGAAAGCATCTCAAGAATTATAGTGCTGAACAGTTCGTGCTCGTATGGATATTTGGAAATCACATAACCTGAGCCATATGCTTTGTGTTTTGCACCAAGACGCGCCAACGCAGGAGTCCATTCACACAGCCATTCAAACCATTCCTTCGCTTGAAAATCGTCCCCTTTGTAATACTTGAACATCTCTTTTAAAGCGGAATCCGTTCTCTCTTTCTGCCATCTCTCCTTATCGAAGACCATCTTCTTCTTCGCGCTGTCGTATTTGTAATACCGTTTTCTCTTCAACTTTCTGTCACCTTCTACATCTTGTGAAACCTTCCACATCCCCTTCTCTATCCCGCTCAAAAGTTCGTTAAAAAGTTTCCACGCCTCCCCCACAACTGCTTTGAAATGCTCCTTTATTTCTTTCTGCTGTCGCTCTTCGAGAGATTTTTCGCCGACATATCTGTAGTTGTTATGATAATCGTTGCGAAAAACACCTAACTTCTCCATCGCCTCTCTTACCTTGAACATCTGAGCCTGAGCAATCACTTCCACCTCGAACTTATAATATCCAGAATAGAACTTCTTTCCTTCCCATCGCTCCGGCTCAAAAACCGCTTCAAAGACACCTTTGTTCGCTTCCACGGAAACAGAACCATTGTTCAGTTTCTGCTCCATAAACTTGATAGTGCAAGAAATGTTAGTCTTGTCAGGATACTTCGTTGTTCCTCGAACAACGAACTTGTAACCTTTGTCAGTCTCTGTCACTTCCACCTCAGTCACTTCTATCAATTTTTCCAGTTTGTGGGGAGGCTTTCCTGCCTCCTCAATAGGGACATGCTCCTCTCCTCCTTCCTGGGCCAAAAGAATGAGACAGAAGAGTAAAACACTCACCACGCCTGACAGAACTAACAAAAATCTTCGCATATTGCAAACCCTCCTTTGTTATTCTGTGAGTATCTGCTCATACAGCAGTTCTTTCTCCTTCGGATAAAGATAATGGATTGATATGCTATCAAAAACAGGGGTCGCTACATTCGCAGCAGAACCCCAAAGATTGAGCGCAAATATGTTTACTCTGTATTTGAGCGTAACTATTCCACTCGCAGGTCGCATTATCTCTTTACCTGCTGTTACGGCTTCTCCTCCTTCCGTTACAACATCAACTACTACCCCAGGCGTCCTGCCAGCAGACAGGATATCTCTTGCTCTCTTTTTGCCGCCAGCAGGGTCAACTGCTTCTAAGTCTTTGTCACTTCCATCCCTGTCTCGATAAAGATAAGGCGCATAGGAACAATATGAGATGCCCCGAATCGTTATCTTATCAACCCCAGGAGGAAATGGAATCTGGATGCTGTTCTCGTAATAGCCAGCAGGGAAAAACCTCGAGGGGTTCGCCTGCACCTGCGCGGAATGAGTGCCAGATATAAATATGTTGTCAATCGTTGCGTTCGGTGAAAGTTTCAACTCGTTCGTATCTTTCTCAAACTTAAAAACTCCGTGCTGACGATACCGCTGCCAGCGGTATATTCCCGCTAAAAACAGTGAGTCAACGGGATTGACGCAATTTATCAAAAGATAAGGAGTATACACAGTAGAGCCCGTAGGAGGCATTCTGTGAAGAACTCCTGAAAGCCATTTCCCATCAATCGCTATCCGTATACCTGCGTTTGCGTTCAACATATTCGACTCAAGAGACTCATCGTTCCATGTGATGACTATATGATGCCACTCTCC
>JAOAAR010000080.1 GCA_026418755.1 Planctomycetota bacterium | reverse complement strand
GAGCAGGAGTCACACTTGCCCTCACCACAGCGCTGAATAGCACATCCGCTCCCAAGTGGCTTGT
The DNA here is from genome assembly GCA_026418755.1 of Planctomycetota bacterium. Taxonomy (GTDB): domain Bacteria; phylum Planctomycetota; class SKW154; order SKW154; family SKW154; genus SKW154. The sequence continues at coordinate 7,733 of JAOAAR010000080.1, read as the reverse complement.
CTGGGATGGTCTTGTCTCTTTCTTGCGATGGATGCTGGATCATGTCCTTAGAAAAACATCGGAAGGAGACTGGTGGTTTGATGTTCAGACTAGTGAAAAAGGGACTGTTTTTCTGTTGTCTGCCCCATCAGCAAGCGAGCCTTTAAAGAACGGCAGGCTTCTTATAGGCAACAGGTATTTCCCGCTCCTGCCGAGGACCCCTTCCGTCTACGAAGCAGAAGCATCTCTGGAAGGAGACATATCTTCTGTCCTTTTGGTTGAAGATGAAGGTAAAATTGTCGCGACTATCTCTGTGAACATTTTAAACTCCGAGAAGAGAGTGGTTGAGAACAATGTAGCGAGGCTGAAACGCATTGTATCCGACTGCGGCGGAGAGTTGCTTTCAAGCGTAGATTTTCTGAACCACTCTCCTGTCGGATGGAGGATGGGGAAAACAGGTCTATGGCGGTATTTAATCCTCATCTCACTTCTCTGTCTTGTTCTCTCTTTGCTCCTCCGGTTTCTGCATCTGCGCCGTTAACCTTTTTTTGTAATCCTGACTTAAAAAAGCCTCAACGAAACCGTCTAATTCACCGTCCAGCACCGCCTTTGCATTCGTAGTCTCAAACTCCGTTCTGTGGTCTTTGACGAGCGTGTAGGGATGGAGAATATAAGAACGGATTTGGTTGCCCCAAGCAGCCTCTCCTTTCTTGCCTTGGAGTTTCTCGCGCTCTTCACGCTTCTTCTGCTCCTCCAACTGATACAGTTTTGCCCGAAGAATATCCATCGCCACACGGCGGTTTGTGTGCTGCGAACGCTCCTGCTGACAACTGACTACTATGCCTGTTGGAATGTGGGTGATTCGTACCGCACTGTCGGTCACATTCACATGTTGCCCCCCAGGTCCACTTGAACGGAATGTTTCTATTTTCAAATCCTCTTTCTTAATCTCAATCTTTATATCGGTATCCAGTTCCGGTACAACATCTATTGAGGCAAAAGAAGTGTGGCGTCTGTGGGCAGCGTCGAAAGGTGAAAGGCGAACCAATCTGTGAACGCCTGCTTCCCCGCGTAAATATCCAAAAGCCCATCTCCCTTTTATGTGAACTGTTGCGCTCTTTATGCCACCCTCTTCGCTTGGCAGAATGTAAACTATCTCCGCCTTCAAACCTTTCCTCTCAGCATAGCGCATCTCCATCCTTAAAAGCATCTCCGCCCAGTCACAAGAATCCTTTCCGCCTGCCCCTGCGTGAATACTCATATACACATTCGACTTGTCGTGCTCTCCTGAAAATAGAAGAGTTTTCCGTAAGTTGTTAATTTTTGTCCCCAGTTCGTCGAGGGTTTGCTTCAATTCCCCGACCATTTCATCGTCTTCTTCCTTTTTTAGTATATCGAGCAGAGCCTCCGCTTCTGAAAGGAGTTTTTTTCAAGATTCAAACTCTTCTATGAGCGTCGTTGTCTCTTTCAATTCCGCCAGCATATTCTCCGCCTCGGGGCGCTTGAAAAAGTTTGCATCACTCATAGCAAGTTTCAATTCTTCCCTCCGTTTGAGGTAGTTCTCAATCTGGAGAATCTTCTGCAGATTCTCAAACTGTTCAGACAACAGCGCCAACCTCGACGCACAATCCTGGAGCATAGCCTCTTATCCCCTCTTTTCCACATATAATAACGGCAAAAACTGGAAGAGTCAATCTCTCGCCAAACAAACAGAAGCACTTCCTTTGAATGTAAAGGGTTTCTGCAGTATAATTACATTAGACAAGGTTCTGTTGGAGAGATGAAGTGTTTATATTGAACGGATTGTTCGTCCTCCTTTTTGTTTTGCCATTCTGGACTGATATCGTGGTTCTGGTAAACGGTGGCAAGGTCACCGGCAGAATCATAGAGAATAGTGAGAAAAGAGTCGTAGTGGAAGTGAGATGGGGGACGGTCGAGGTACGCAAGGAAGATGTGAAGTTAGTCATAGTTACTGGCGTTGACGAGATGGAGGAAGAGTTGAAAGAGGAAGAGGCGAAGAGAGCGAAACAAGAGAAGACAGTGGTACAGCAGAACCCGCCGACAGAACCGAAGGAAGAGCCAACGGGAGAGCAAAAAAAAGAGGAGCCGAAGGAAGAGAAAGCAGAAAAAGAAGAGGTTAAAAAGAAAGAGAACGAGAAGCCACTGACGGAAGAAGAGAAAAAGCAGTTAGAAACTTTCATAACCCAGATTGGTCATCCTGAGGCGAACATAAGGCGGATGGGAAGGTTGAGTTTGATGAACTTCGGGAAGCGTGTAGTGCCAAGGCTGATTCAGGCGCTTTCAGATAACAACTTTTGGCGTCGGATGAACGCCTGCGACCTGCTCCGTGAGATGGGTGATAAGCGTGCGCTCAAGCCTCTTGTTTCGCGGCTCAAAGACGAGAACCTTTATGTGCGGATAGCGGCAGACAATGCGCTCAAAAAACTGACCGGTAAGGATGTCTCTTTCAATCCTCAAAACCCTTCCGAAGAGTCTGTAAATGAATGGAAAAAGATTGTTGATGAGATGACAAAGGAGGAAGAGGAAGAAGGAGACAAATGAGCCGTTATTTGTTCGACTCCGGCGATAGAGAGAGAAAAGAAGAGATTGTTCCTCTGGCCGAGCGGATGAGACCGACCAGTTTTACAGAGTTTTTCGGACAGCAGCACATCTTGGGTGAGTTTGCTCCTTTAAGGAGACTGATAGAGGCAGATAGGGTGCCTTCTATCATACTTTGGGGGCCGCCAGGTTGCGGGAAGACCACAATAGGTTACTTGATAGCAAATCTGACGAAGAAACGGTTCGTTGCGCTCTCTGCGGTGACCGCTTCTATCTCTGACATCCGCTCAATCGTTGAGGAAGCGAAGCATTATCCAAAGGGGAGCACTCTTGTGTTGATTGACGAGATTCACCGCTTCAATAAGGCGCAACAGGGTGCGCTTCTGCCGCATATCGAAGACGGTACTCTGATTCTTGTGGGCGCAACTACAGAAAATCCTTCCTTCGAGGTGATTGCACCGCTCCTTTCCAGATGCAAAGTCTATCAGTTGCGAAAACTGACAGAGGAAGAGGTCTCATCTATCATACGCAACGCTCTGGTTGATAGCCGTGGACTGAGAGGCAGATTCAGTCTTGAACCTGATGCGCTCACCTACATATGTGCTTACGCAGACGGAGACGCCCGCATCGCTATGAATCTCCTCGAGATGGCTGCAAGTTGTGCTGAAACAGAGAACCGCCCAGTCATTTCAGCAAATGACATCAAAAACATCGCTCAGAAAAAGACTCTTCTGCACGATAAGGAAGGAGACTACCATTATGATTTGATTTCTGCGCTTCACAAGTCAATAAGAGGCTCCGATGTTGATGCATCGCTTTACTATCTTGCACGGATGCTTGAGGCAGGAGAAGACCCTCTTTATGTGGCACGGCGATTGGTGCGCGCTGCTGCCGAAGACATCGGTATGGCAGACCCCAACGCTTTGACCGTTACCACCTCTGCGTTCACGGCTACACATTTTGTTGGGATGCCAGAATGTGACTGCATTCTCGCAGAAGCGGTCATTTATCTTGCTACTGCTCCGAAGTCGAATTCCGTCTATAAGTCTTATGCTGCTGCCGCCGATGCTGTGAGCCAGTTCGGACAACTCCCGATTCCTCTTCATATCAGAAACTCCCCTACAAAACTGATGGAAGAACTGGGATATGCGAAAGGTTACAAATACCCGCACTCTTTCGCCGGACATATAGTCGCCCAAAGATATCTGCCTCCTCAACTTGACGGCAAAAGATTCTATGAACCTACGGATGAAGGATTTGAGAAACGAGTAAAAGAGAGGCTTGAGCGGATAAGAAAGGTTCTGGACGGAAAGAGTGATAAAACTTAAATAACACTCCGCGTTGATGGGGAGAGAGTTTATGCGGTATTATCTCGAAGTGAGTGGTTGCCAGATGAACAGACTGGATGCGGAGATTCTGGACGGGGTATTGCGCAGGCGAGGATGGGAGAGAGTTAGAAGTCCAAAAGAGTGTGATGTGGCACTCTTTTTTGCCTGCTCTGTCAGAAGGCACGCTGAGGAGAAGATATACTCGCACATCGGCTCGCTCAAAAATATCAAGCAAAGAAACAATCTCATAGTAGGGCTATTGGGCTGCACGGCGCAGTTGGAGAAAGAAAACCTATTTAAGCGGCTTGAGATACTGGACTTGGTTGCAGGACCGGGTGCTTTGAGAGATGTTCCTGACGCGCTTATTGACCTACAGAACGGGGCAAAAGAACTACTTCTTCTGGGGAAAGAAAACACCTCTTACGATAAACTGCGCAGATGCGATGAGGCGCCTTTCAGTGCTTATGTAAGAGTGGTTTCCGGTTGTAGCCGTAACTGTGCCTACTGCGTTGTGCCTCGCGCCCGAGGGCGTGCAATTGAACGCCCACCCGAAGAGGTCCTATGCGAAGTTGAAGCGCTCTCAAAGAATGGAACGAAAGAGGTGATTCTCATAGGACAGGATGTCTCCGCATACAGTTACAACGGCTATAAACTCGCCGACTTGCTCAGGGACGCTCTTAAAATCGAAGGAATCGTTCGATTCGGATTTGTCACCTCACATCCCACAAGCGTGAACGAAAGATTGTTCGAAGTAATGGCTTCCGATGAGCGAATGAGCAGATATCTCCATCTACCCGCACAGAGCGGAAGCGACAGAATTCTCTCTCTTATGCGCAGAAACTATACCGTCAAAGAGTACCTTGAGACTGTAAACACTGCAAGAAGAATAGTCCCTGAACTGGAATTGGCGAGCGATTTCATTGTCGGCTTCCCGACAGAAACAGAAGAAGAGTTCGAGGCTAGTCGGAGGCTCATCAAGGAATGTGTTTTTCTCAACTCGTTCATCTTCAAGTACTCGGAGCGCCCCAACACTCTGGCAGCGCTCAAACTCAAAGACGATGTACCTGCAAAAGAGAAGCAACGCCGCAACATCGAACTCCTCAAAACTCAAGAAGAGGCAAGCCTTCTCCGCAAACAGAGACTAATAGGACAAAAAGTCAGAGTGCTTGTCGAAGGTTACGATAAAAAGAGCAAGAAAAAGATGACAGGCAGAACATGGAATAATCATATTGTGGTTTTTGAAGGTGAAGCAAAAAGAGGAGATGTTGTGCTGGTTGAGGTAGAGAGAGTGACTCCTCTGGTTGCTTTCGGTACTGTTGTCTGTTGAGAGCGGTACTACTTGACTCTTTTTACCTTTAATCTTATCGTCTTTGCTGTGGTGATTTTTGGATTTTCTCTCTCTTGCTCTTGAAAGGTTTCTTTTTTTGAGTAGAATACTTATTCCGTTTTTGTTAGGAGAAAGGAGTAAGTGAAGTTGAAGGTAAAGGATTTATTGGCAGGTGGTGTTCATTTCGGGCATCAAAGGAGGAAATGGAATCCTAAGATGGAGCCTTATGTTCTCTGCCGCAGGAAAGGTGTAGATATGATAGACCTCCGTCAGACGCTGAAGGGAGTGTTGAAGGCGAAGGCTCTTCTTTCGCAGATAGCGGCGGAGGGCGGAGAGATTCTGTTTGTCGGGACGAAACTGGCGGCGTCTGAAGCGGTCAAGGATGCAGCGACCAAATGTTCTATGCATTATGTCAATTATAGGTGGTTGGGAGGGACGCTTACAAACTTCGACACTGTGCTTTCAAGAATAGACTACCTTGACAGATTAGACCAGATGGAGACGGACGGCTCGCTTGAGTATATGACCAAGAAGGAGCGCGCCAAGTGGGAGAGAGAGAGGAAGAAGATGACTCGCAACTTACAGGGTATTCGCAAGATGCGGAAACTGCCAAGCGCTATTGTTGTTGTTGACCCTGTCAACGAGCAGATAGTTTTGAAGGAAGCGAAAACAATGGAGATACCTGTAGTTGCCATAATAGACACGGACGGTGACCCTGAGAATGTGGATATTCCAATTCCTGCGAACGACGAATCGGTTCATGCGATTCGCTCCATCTTGGACGAGATAGTCGATTCCGTGCTAGAGGGGAAGAGGTTTTATGAGAAAGGAGAAAAGCCCGCGAAGAAAGAGGTGAAGGTTGATGTGAACAAGATAATCGAGAAAGAGAAGGAGTTGGAAGCGATTATGGAGGAGGAAAAAGGGTCATTAGAAGAGAAGGATTCTGAAGGGAAACGAGCGTAAGAGGAGATATTGGAGTGGAGATGAAACCTGAGATAAAGCCTGAGGAAGTGAAGCGCCTTCGTGATATGACAGGCTGTGGAATGATGGACTGCAAACGGGCACTGCAGGATGCGAAGGGGAATTTTGAAGAAGCGATAGAACTTTTGCGGAAGCGCGGGATAGCGAAGGCGGAGAAGAAGGCTGTGCGTCCGACCGAGCACGGTGCGATTGCATCTTATATTCACCCTGGAAGCCGCATAGGAGTTTTGTTAGAACTCAAGTGTGAGACTGATTTTGTTGCTTCCAATGAAGTTTTTCTACGGTTAGCAAAAGACCTTTGTATGCAGGTGGCGGCGATGAAGCCGTTGGCTGTAGACAGAGCATCGATTCCGGCAGAGACGATTGAGCGCGAACGGCGGATTATGATGGAGTCGGAGGACATAAAAAGCAAGCCCGAAAATGTTCGAGCCAAGATTGTGGAAGGGCGGTTGGTAAAGTTTTTCCAGATGGCAGCGTTACTGGAACAGCCTTTTATCAAAAATGATAAGGTAACTGTTGAGGACCACATCAAAGAGACGGCAGGGAAGTTAGGAGAGAATATAAGGGGCTCTCGTTTCGTTCGATACGAGTTGGGTGAGGTAATGTAACATAGACAGAGGAGCGAGTAGTAATAAGGAGAGTTTATGTCGAAGAGCGGGAGTGGAGTGGAGATGGAGGAGCGGTTTAAGAGGCGGAATTACTCGAGGGTTCTCATCAAGTTGAGCGGAGAAGCGTTATGCAAGACTGGTGGGTTTGGAATCGATTCGGAAGCGGTCGATTACATTTGCGAGGAGATAGCAGCCTGTCTCCGTCTAGGCAAGGAAGTAGCGATTGTTGTTGGGGGGGGCAACCTTATTCGTGGGAACATATTTTCAGCGCAGACCGCTATCAGTCGTTCGACTGCCGACTATATGGGGATGTTGGCGACTGTTATAAATGGGCTTGCATTGCAGGACAAGTTGGAGGCGATGGGGTTTGAGACACGGTTGATGAGCGCCATACACGCACACCAAGTAGCGGAGCCATTCATAAGGCGGAGAGCGACAAGGCACCTTGAGAAAGGCAGAATCATCATCCTCGTTGGTGGGACGGGCAATCCTTACTTTTCGACTGACACACAGGCTGCTTTACGGGCGCAAGAGATAGGTGCAGGAGCGTTTCTTAAGGCAACGAAGGTTGATGGTGTTTACTCGGAGGACCCTTTGAAGAATCCGCAGGCGAAACGGTTTGAGTTTCTCACATACGAAGATTTTCTAAAACTGAGGTTAGGGGTTATGGACGAGACTGCGGTGAGGTTGTGTGCCGAGACAAAGACCCCAATCATAGTTTTTGACTTTGCCCGAAGAGGGAATCTTGCTGCAGTCACCAGCGGACAGAAGGTCGGCACGATTATTGCTTAAAATATCAGGAGGAGGCTGAATGAAACACCCACTTGAGAAGGAGGTAGAGGAGAAAGTAGGGAAGTCTGTGATGGTCTGTGTAGAGGAGTTGGCGTCTCTTCATTCTGGGCGAGCCACTCCTGCGTTGGTTGAGAACATAAAGGTGACATACTATGGGAC
>JAOAAR010000079.1 GCA_026418755.1 Planctomycetota bacterium | reverse complement strand
ACCTATCACAGCAAGAGCCGCACCAAGAACCCTCCGAACTGTCAATCTCTCCCTATAAACGAGCACTGAATACGGAAGAACTGTAACAGGCATCGTGGAGAGTAGAGTCATAGCAACTCCAATCTTTGTGTGTTTAACAGCGACAAGTGAGAGCGTAACTCCGATGAAGGGACCAAAAAATGCACCTCCAAATGCAAATCTGATACCACTTTTGTTGCTTAAACCATCTCTGACCTTCTGCCATCGCCCTGCTATGAGAAGAATCGCTGCGAAGACAACCACCGCAACAGACATCCTGATGAATGTCCCTGACAAAGGGTCGAGGTTTCTCAGCCCCAATTTCGAGAAGAAGAGCCCTGTTGCCTGGCAGACCGCACCAAAAACTCCGAACAGAACCCCCCTTACGGAAATATGAAAATCTGTTTTATCACTTGAACCCCTCTTTTCTGTTGCCACCCAGCCGATTCCAAAGAGAGCAATAAACATCCCTGCAACTGACATAATGCTCATCTTCTCAGAGAGAAAGAGATAACCTTCTGCGGCAGCGAAAATGGGAGCAAGCGACATCAAAAGTAGCCCTAATCTTGGACCGAGCGAGCCTAACGCTTTGAAATAGCAAAGGTCTCCGATGGAGAGTCCTATGACTGCCGACAGCCCCAGGTAAAGCCAGTTTTCACCTGTTGCGTTTACGACAAAAGGTATACCATTGACTACCCACAATGTAGCAGAGAGGAAAAGAACAGCGAAGACAAGCCTTACGAGATTAAGAGCCCAGACCCCCAGCCTTCTGACCGCTTCAGTAAAAAAAACGGAACAAGTAGCCCAGGAGATACTACCGCCAACTGCCGCCATCTCGCCAATGTATTCGATTCCATAACTCCTTCAATCCGGAAACAGAAAATTTGAAAAATGTGAAAGAATCACTTCTCGGGCGAGAACTGGTCCTTCGATGCGTTGCAAACAGGACAGGTCCAGTCATCAGGAAGTTTTTCGAATGGGACTCCAGGAGGAATGTTGCCTTGCGGGTCGCCTACCTCGGGGTCGTAAATCCAGCCACAAATGCCGCAAACATATCTGCCCATTTTCTTTGCTTTCTGCTCCTCAGGTCTGTATGTCGGAGCGGCTTTCGGCGCCCTCCCCTTCCGTCTGTGATACTCCGCATAAGTAAGCGCCTCTCCCTCCTTCAATACTCCGCCCCCAACAACCTCTCCGACAAAAATTGTATGCGTCCCGACATCCATCTCCTTCTCCACCTTTGCCTCAATGTACGAGATAGCGTTCTCAAGAACGACAGGTGCACCAGTTACACCAATCTTATACTTCACTTGTGAGAGTTTGTCAACCTCTCTCCCCGACTTGAACCCGAACAGTCCTATGAACTCCAGTGTCGTAGCAGCGTCGAGCACAGAAACCGCAAAAACTCTACTCTTCTCAATAAAAGAATGAGTAAGATTACTCTTATTCAATGCAATCGCAACCTTCGGCGGCTCCGCCGTCACCTGAATCACCGCGTTCGCAATCTGCCCGTTCAGCCTCCCTTCATAATAGGATGTCACAACATAAACCCCATAACTGATTGAATAAAGCGCCTTCTTGTCGAACTCAGCCATCCTAATACCTCCTCCTCAGATTCTCCCCGACTAAAACCCCGAGAGAATAACACTCTTTAAGAGCCCCCTCTCCAGGCACAAATCTTACTTTAACCCCATCCGAAACAAGCAAAATCCCCGCTTGCGAAAGGGATTCATTCAAAATCTTCAGTGCCTCTCCACTCCAGCCATAAGAACCAAATGCAACCCCCAAAAGATTCTTCATCTTCAACCCCTTAATGTAGGTAAGCAAATCAGCAACCGTTGGAAATACTCCGTTGTTCAAAGTCGGAGAACCAACAGCAATCGCCCCGGCGTCAAGTAACTCCGTTACAACATCACTCCTATGACAAGACTTAAGAGACATCTGCTTTACAGAGACACCACACGAAATCAATCCTTCACATATGGCACTTCCCATCCTTGCAGTACTGCCCCACATCGTATCATAGACAACCACCGCTTTCCTCGCCCGCTTCTGCTCTGCAAAACTCGCATACCATCCGACGATTTTGTCTATCTCTTTCCGCCAGATGGGTCCATGGTCAGGAGCAAGAATTCTTATTTCTATCCCAAGACTCTTTATCCTCTCAATCAGTCTCAATATAAGTGATGAAAACGGAAGGAGAATGTTCGCATAATACTTTGTCGCCTCGTAACAGAGAATCTCTTCTGAAATCTCATCCGCAAACCGCTCACCCGTGGCAAGATGCATCCCAAAACCGTCTTGAGAAAACAAAACTTTTTCTTCTATAAGATAACTAGCCATACTATCAGGCCAATGCAACATCTTCGTCTCCACAAAAAGAATGTTCGCATCTCCGAGGTTCAACTTCTCTCCGTCCTTTACAGCAACAAGGTTCAAGTCCTCGTGAAAATGGGCTCTTAGATTCTCAACCCCGTTAACTGAAGCAAAGACCTTTTCAGGCTTAACCACACTAATAGCATCAGTCAACGCTCCTGAATGGTCAATCTCGGAATGATTGGAAACAATATAAGCAATCTTCTGAGGCTCAATAACCGATTTGATACGCTCCATCATCTCACAAAAAAATGGCTTCTTGACAGTATCTACAAGCGTCACTTTGTCAGCAAGCACAAGATAAGCGTTATATGTTGTACCGCGTGTGGTTAAATACCCGTGAAAGTCTCTGATTCCCCAATCTATCGCACCAACCCAATAGACCTTATCCGTTATCTTGACCGCATTAAATGCACCCATAAACGCCCCCTTATCAAATATCAAAATAGAGCAGAAACAATATCACAGACTCTTTTAAGAAAATCTAAATCTAAATCGTCAAAAGCGTTTTTCATATGAGAATCTATGTCCAATTCTGCGACAAACTCTCCGCCCTTAAAAATGGGCAGGACTACTTCGGATTTCGTCTTCATACTACAAGCGAGATAGTTCGTCTCCTGCGAAACATCTTGCACAAGGAAAGGCTTTTCTACCGCAGCAGCCTGTCCACAGATTCCTTTCCCAAATGGAATCCTCGTATGAACCGTCGGTTCTCCCTCATAAGGTCCGAGAAACAGTTCGTTCTTATTCTTTTTGTCAACGATGTAGAATCCGACCCAGTTGTAATGGGCTACTTCTTCTTTAAGAAGTTTGCAAACTGAACGAAGTCTCTCATATGGCTCTATCTCACCTCCACTTACTATCCCTTCTACCTTCTTTACAAGAGAATCAAACAAAGCCTTTTTCTTATCTGACATTGCAATCCACTTTAATACGCCTTCCCCACTGTTAAAGTTTAAAGTCTACATTCTCGTCTTTCTGTTTTACAACAACAAAGATGTTTCGCTTCATTTTTTCCACAAACCGTGCAGATTGCAGTATTCTCTCGCAGTGACTCTATCTGCTGTGATACAGAACTCTGCCTCGGGCTTCTCCCCAGGCTTTAAAAACCTCCTGTAAGACCTGCCATCCTCAGTAATCAACTCAATCCATTCGATATAGTGCTTCTCTTCCATTGGATGAGCAACACTTCCAACCCTCACCATAAACCCGTTTGAGGTCTTCTCTACAACGGGGAGGTGTTTTTCGTACGCAGCATCCACTGTGTTCTCCACAAACAGTTTCATCGGCTTTCCGCAACAGACGAGTTGTCCCTTGCCGGAATGAAGCACTGTGACGATGTTACCACAAACCTCACATTTGTAGACCTGTAATCTCTCAGTCATCGAACTCTCCTCCAAAAGAATCCAAAAAATCCTACCATTTTAGTAGGATTTTTAAGTCTTCGTCAACAGAACTTATCAATCGGAGATTATAACTTTCCACGATTCTGTTTGTTATCTCATTATTGAAGAAGGCGGGAACAATCGGTCCGATAAACATATTCTTAAGTCCAAGAGACAACAAACTCCAGAAAATCGCCACCGCTTTCTGTTCCATCCAACTCAAAACGATTGAGAGTGGAAGTTCATTGACGGAAACACCAAACGCATCAGCAAGCGCTTGGGCAATCTCAAGCGCCACAATCGCATCGTTGCACTGTCCTAAATCAATCAAGCGCGGAATACCATCAATATCGCCGAGTCCCAAATCGTTGAACCTGTATTTACCACAAGCAAGGGTGAGGACAACCGTGTCTTTCGGTAGTTTTTCGACAAGTTCGCGATAATATGGCGCATTCTTGTGCGGAGAATCGCAACCGCCGACAACAAAGAATCTTCTTATCTTTCCCTTCCTCACAAGTTCCACTATCTTGTCTGCAAGCGACAGCACAACAGATCTGGAAAAACCTGTTGTAAGAGTAACATCGCCTGGTGCGTCTGGAAGTTCAGGCAACGACTTCGCTTTCTTGACAACAAGCGAATAGTCGTACCCTTCAATATGCTGGACGCCCGGCAACCTGACCGGTCCTGTCGTAAACATTCTATCCTTATAGTCATCTTTTGGAATTAAAGCACAATTCGTGGTTGCGAGAATAGCAACAGGATACTTGGAAAACAATTGCTTTTGGTCGAACCAAGCCTTGCCGAGATTTCCGACAAGGTGCCTGTATTTCTTGAGTCCAGGATAGCCGTGTGCAGGCAACATTTCAGAATGGGTGTAGATGTTTATTCCCGTCCCTTCTGTTTGCTTTAACAACTCTTCGAGGCATTTGAGGGAATGGCCTGTGACAAGAATCCCGCGCCCTTTAACGGTGCCTGTTTTCACCTTCGTCGGCTGAGGTTCGCCGTATTTCTCGATATGTGCTTTCTTAAGAAGTGCCATTGTTTTTATGTTCATTTTGCCTGCTTCAAGCGCCATATTAAACAAATCATCGGGGTCAAAATTAACATTTGTGAAAGTTGCATAAAGAGCACGTCTGACATAGTCATTGACTTCCTCATCATTGTAGCCTAATTCGCGCGCATGGTAAAGATAGGCGCACATCCCTTTTGCGGCAAAGAAGAGGTTGTCAATCAAGCGTGCAACAGTCGGCACTTTACCGCACACCCCCCTGACTGTGCAACCTGTTCCCCGTGCCGTCTGTGAACACTGATAGCAAAACATTTCCAATCCATTCTGTTCAACCATTTCAATCTCTCCTATTCGTCCTTGTTATGTTCATCATATTTGTTTTGTTCTCCCTGCTCCGCAGGCTCCGAGCATTTCGGCGAAAATCAAGTTGAGATTCCGAACTTTGGTAGCACCCATTTTTGCAAGACAAACCAGCCTGCTATGAATCCAACAATGATGAGAATCACCACCCAGTCACTCATCTTTTGTCTCCTCATTAGAGTGTCCTTATGTCACTTCTCCTCGCACAAAACTTCAAAATATGCCTGCGGATGTGCGCAAGAGGGGCATTCTTTCGGTGCCTCCGTTCCCTCATAAATGAATCCGCAGTTACGGCAGCGCCAAGTTGTTTTCGTTTTCCGTTTAAAGACCGAGCCGGATTCGAGGTTGGCTATAAAGTTGCGATAGCGTCTTTCGTGGTATTTTTCTGCGACTGCAATCGCCAAGAAGGTTTTCGCTATGTCTACGAAGCCTTCTTTTTCAGCGGTTTTTGCGAATTCAGGATACATTTCCGAATGCTCATAATTTTCACCTGCCGCTGCCGCTTTGAGGTTCTCAAGCGTCGTCCCAATCACACCAGCGGGAAATTTTGCAGTAATCTCTACTTCACCGCCTTCAAGAAACTTAAACAACCTTTTTGCGTGTTCTTTCTCCTGATTCGCTGTCTCCTCGAAGATGGCGGCAATCTGCTCGTAACCTTCTTTGCGCGCCTGACTGGCAAAATAGGTATAACGGTTGCGCGCCTGCGACTCGCCTGCAAAAGCGGTCAGAATGTTCTTCTCTGTCCTCGAACCTTTCATCCTCATAGGTTTACCTCCTACTAAAACCCCCTTCTTATTTAGCACTCCAATACATTGCTCGGCATATAGACACCATTCAGCACAGCCCAAGTTTAGTTTCGGATTCCACACGAGATGTTTGCATCTTTGGCAACGCTGATTCGCCTCGTCCTTCCAGAATTCGAGTTCCGAACCACAACCTGGACATTTGACATAACATATGTCTTCAGGTTTCCAATATCTTAGGTCTTGTCCTGGGCACTTCATCTACTCACTCCTTCTTCTGACACTAATCTCTCTTCCCGTATCTCACCATCAATACCGACTTTCGTCAATTTCAGAGGAATCTTCTTTTTCGATTCCGCAATCGCTTTCTGGATGAGATGTACAAGTCCATAACAGCAGGGAACCTCCATAAAGACCACATCAACACTTTTGATATCATTTTCTTTGAAGATTCGGTAGAGTTTAAGACGATAAAACTCCGCATCGTGAAGTTTAGGACAACCCAATAGTAAGATTCTGTTGTTCAAGAATCGGTAGTGAAAGTCGGCGAAAGCACAAGGAGTACAATCAGCAGCAACTAACAGTTCTGCCTCCTTCAGATAAGGAGCATTGGGTGGAACAAGATGAATCTGAATGGGCCAGTTCCTTAATCGCGATGGTATACTCTCTTCTCGACAAACAATCCTTTTCTCCTTATTCCTTCTCTTTTCTTTCTTCACCTCCATCACAGTGGAGCCGGGACAACCACACGGCAGAGGTTCTTCTTTCATCCTCTCCTCCTTTATACGCTCTCTCACCGCTTCCTCGTCAAACGGTTCTGCTTGGCGCTCCTCAATGGTCAAAGCGCCTGTCGGGCATTCTCCGATACAAGCGCCGAGTCCATCGCAGAACGATTCTTTCACGAGTCTCGCCTTACCACCGATGATTTTGAGTGCACCTTCAGGGCAGTTGACGACACAATTCCCACAGCCATCACATTTCTCCTCATCAATTCTTACTATTTTTCTTCTCTCTTTTTTTGCTTTTCGCTTTGAGTTTAGATTCTTTTTTACCATTTTCATCATCTCCAAAAACATCTGTTAAACTTGAAAGGTAGGTTCTTTCAAAATGCCCTTTTACTTTCTCGTTTATTTCACTGAGAAGCCCTCCAAATACGCATTTTTTCCCGGAACAGACAGGTTTTCCGACAAGGCATTTGCAAGGAATAAACTTCCCCTCGACCGCCTCATAAACATTCAAGAGAGAAATCTTGCTGCTTTTCTTCTGCAAAGAGAATCCGCCTGTGGGACCTGGGGAGGAAAAAAGCAGTCTTGCTTTTACAAGATGACGCATAACCTTAGAGAGATGAGTTCTTGATGCTTTGAGTCGTGCTGCCAGTTCAGAACTTGTAAGAGCAGGTTTTTCTGTTTTTGCGAGGATGCACATAGAGTGGATTGCGAGGGATGCTGCTTCTGATATTTGCAAGACATTTGCCATAACATTAGCCCTCAGAAATTATAGTATAGAAACATTATAATACTATAATACCTCATTTCGACTGTGTCAAGAGAAAAAACAGATTCTTTCTTCTTTTTTTCTTTCTTGCAAAAGAAAGAAATCGGGTAGTAGAAGTTTTGGTTGATTTTTACCGCAGTTTGTCGTAATCTTACTTTTCAGGTTCAACAGTTTTAAGGGTTTTTTATATGGCAAAGAAATATGTTTATTTTTTCGGAGGAAAAGAGACCGAGGGAGACAGGAAGATGAAGGGGCTTTTGGGAAGCAAGGGGGCGAATCTTGCGGAGATGGCTAAAATCGGGCTACCTGTCCCACCTGGTTTTACAATCAGTACTGAAGCCTGTCAGCGTTACTATGAAGAGGGAGAGAAGCTGTCTCTTATACACATCT
>JAOAAR010000078.1 GCA_026418755.1 Planctomycetota bacterium | reverse complement strand
TATCAGGGGTGTATTTTATGGCATTGTCGAGAAGGTTTCCGACTATTGTAAGAACAGCACTCCTATCTCCAAACGCCTTTACTCCGACGGCTTCTTCCTCGCGCTCAAAAGAGATGTCCATCTGTTTCTGACGGGCTTTATCTTCATACATCTTCATCACCTCTCTGACGGCATCTTCCAAATCAAGAGGAACGCGCTTAATAACAAGATGACCAGTCTCTATAGCACTTAAATTCATTAGTTCTGAAACCAACTGCCGCAATGCTTCCAGTCGAAGCACTGCCTTTTGCATTATCTCCTTCTCTTTTTGCCCATCATTTTTGAGCATCCCGCTCAATATCAGATTGAGGTACCCTTCCACCGCAGCGACCGGAGATTTGATCTCATGTGCAACCATGGAGATGAACATTGACTTCGCCTTCTCTAATTTCTTAAGGGGAGTGATATCCCTTAAGACCGCAACGGCGCCAAGAGGTTCTCCTTTTGCGTCGAGAACAGGGCTTGCGTTGACCATATAAGTCGAGTCTTGTATTTGTATCTCTTTTGACACGATTACAGGAACCGTCTTAACGGCAAGAGATTCTTCAAAAATCCCCTTAAGAGGCGGAAAGTTCAAAGCATCTAAAGAAGTAGGAAGCGAAAGAGCGGAAAACATCGGGATTTTGCGCGCTGCTGCATTCTGTAAAACTACTTGCATATCGAGATTAACCACCAACACTCCATCAGTCATACAATTGATAATAGTGTTGGCTTTTGAGCGCTCAAAAGTCACATCAAGAAGTTTTTTCTCTCTCTCCTCGCGGAGTCTTTTTGCTTCTATGGAAAGAGCCCTCTTCTCTAAGCCGTTCCTTACAGCAAGCCTCAGTTCCTCAGGAGTGAATGGCTTGGGAATGTAGTCGTAAGCGCCTCGCTTCGTCGCTTCAACAGCGGTGCCGATGCTGGCATACGCGGTGATAACCAAAAGCACAATCTCGTCGTCCTCTTTTCTCATCTCCTCTATTAGTTCCAATCCTCCCATTCCAGGCATCTTCAAATCTATGAGAGCACAGGCAAAGCCCTTCTTCATCCTGAAAAGTTCCAACGCTTTCAAACCGTCCGCTGCTGTCTCAACTTCATAGCCATCTGCTGCAAGCACTCTCCGACAACCCTCCCGTATGCCAGGCTCGTCATCCACAACCAATATGCGCTCAATAGCGCCTCTCACTCTGGGTCTCCTTCTTTGCAATTCCGATGAAGCAATTCCTCTACTTTAGCAAGCAATTTCTCCGGTTTTACCGGTTTTGAAAAATAAAAGTCAGCATGCATCGCTTTCAGGTCTGCATCCGTCTGCGGACTGAAGTCAAATCCTTGATATTTGCTTATCGCAGTGACTATTATGACAGGCACATCAGAGAGAAACGGGTCCTCTTTTATCCTCTGCGACAGAGAAAAACCAGAGTGAAGACTTTCCATCATCAAGTCTGTAATTACAATATCCGGCTTCCTCTTCTTCATCTCTTCAAAAGCCTTCTCTGTGTCAGAAAAACAAAGCACAGAATACCCTTTCTTGCTGAGTATGACTCTGCCAATTTCGAGAAAATCCTCATCGTCATCTACCAACACTATCAACGCATCTCTTCCTTCTTTCATCTACGCGCTCTCTTAAAAAACTCTGAACAGACTATTTGATTCTCTTTTTAACCTCTTCAAGAAGTCTGTCAGGCGCTACAGGCTTCTCAAGAAAACAATCGGTCGGAAGCCATGTCTCATCAGGCGAAAACTTGTAAGGCACTGTTTCATTCACTGATGTGACCATAATCTGAGGTATGTTCTTCGTCTGCTCTGAATTGCGAAGTTTGCGACAAACATCAAAACCTACGCTGCCTGTCTCCATCATCACATCAAGTATTATAATATTAGGCTTCTCGGAATGGGCTTTTTCAAGCCCTTCCTTCCCGCTGTAAGCGGCGATAACCTCGTAACCCGCTTTCTCAAGCACAATCTTGTTCATTTCAACAAAGTCTGCATCGTCGTCAACAATTAATACCTTTTTCTTCTTTTCCTTCCCCTTTTCAACCTTTCTCATAGACACCTCCTTGACTAACAAAAAATATTACTTAAGCATTAGCCTTGACCTGACTATCAACACCTATTCCTTCCTCCTTCTCCACAGGAAGAGTTATCGTGAATGTGGTTCCTTTCCCTACCTCACTGCTCACCGAGATGTCTCCGGAATGCATCTTGACCACTCCGTAAGCGATGGCAAGCCCCAACCCCGTTCCTTCTTTCTTAGTGGTGAAGAACGGTGTGAACAGTTTGGCAAGAGTCTCTTTGTCAATCCCACAACCGTTGTCTGTTACTCTTACCTCAACCTTCGTTCCTCCTTCCTTCTCTCGCACACTTATCGTTACCTCTCCATTTGTACCTGAAATCGAGTCGATCCCGTTCTGAACAAGATTGATAAGAACTTGCTTTATCTGAGGTGCGTCCAGCATCAGAGTCGGAAGGGAATCTGGCACATCAGATTTAAGAGAGCACTTTTTTGGTTCTGCCCTCGGTGCCATAATCGCCAATACTTCGTTTACAATCTCGCTAAGACTTACAGGCGCTTTTGAAACACGCGTCTGCCGTGCGAAATCCAAGAGACCCCTTACTATCTGCTTACATCTCATCGCTTCGTTCACAATCATTTCCAAATCGCTCTTCACCTGCTTGTTATCCTTCAACTGCTCAATGAGCATGTGCGAATAAAGAAGGACAGTCCCTAAAGGGTTATTCAATTCGTGAGCGATGCCGGCTGATAACTGCCCCATAGAAGCAAGTTTCTCTGCTTGAACCAATTGCTCCTGCTTTTCTCTTAACTCCTGATATGCCCTCTTCAAATCTTCGTCCGCAGCCTCAATCTTCCCTTTCAGTTTTTCATACATCGCTTTCAACTCTAATCTCACCTTGTTGAAGGATTCCGCGAGCACTCCTATCTCGTCTCGCGTCTCTGGCTTCACTTCAAAGTCAAAGTCTCCCTTTGCAATCGCCTCAACCCCTCGTTTGAGCCGCCAAATCGGCTTTACAAGAGGTGCAGCCAGAATATAAGCCACCCCGAACGCAATCAAAATCCCAATCAGAGTCATCCCCGTAAATGTCCAGAACGCCGAACTCTTCATATCGTCATACTTTCTCGCAAGCATCCCAACATACAGAATCCCTATGACCTTCCCATCTACATCCCTTATTGGCTCATAAGCCGTGAGGTACCAATCGTTCACAACAAACGCTCTGTCAGTCCATGTCTCTCCTTTGCCTATCACCTTATCATATACTTCCGCCTGAATCCTCGTTCCTATAGCCCTTTCACCTTTGTCTGTCCTCACATTCGTGGAAATTCTCAAGTCGTCTTGAAATATCGTCGAAGTCCCTATCTCCTTCCCCTTATACTTTACTCCCTTATAAACCGTCTCCTTTATCTCGTCAACAATTTCATAGTTACGGTTCAAAAGAGTTCCACCACAAAGAATTCCAATAAATGCACCTTTATCGTCAAAAACAGGAACAGCCGCTTTTAACATCATACCTGATGTGCTTTCTGTTCTCTCTGTCGGTTTCGCCATCGGAGTAGAAATTATTTCTATTCGCGCCTTTTCTGCAATCTTTTTCGACTCTTTTTGCAATCTTTCAGCAGGAACTATCTGTGTCCCAAGAATCGGCTTTCTGTGTGTCAATACTTTGGATACTATCTCTTCGTCGCTCATATTGTCACCAAAACTGTCAGGATTGTGCGCGCGATAAATCACTTTTCCCTCCGAATCAATTGCCATCAAAATATCAAGACCACTTTCTTGAAGAACTTCTGACAATGCCCCTTTAAGTAATTCTCTGTTTTTAGTGTAAAGCCCTTCTCCGATTGTTCTCTTTCTGAGAGCAGTAAACCTGAGAGTGGTCTCTATATTCTTCAGTTTTTGCTTGTATATCTCGCGGGCAACATTCAGGTCAAGAGTCACTTTGTTCTGAGCCTCTCTCTCTATGCCGCTACTCAATAGGTGGACTCCGACCATAGTGGTAATCACCCCTGTTATCCCTATCACTAGGATGAAACCGCCAATCAGTTTTGTCCGCAGAGAGAACCTCATTTCTTATCCTAAATACGATTTCTCTCTTCATACTTCGTGTGTAGAAGATGATGGGACTTCTCTCCAAGTGGCTTTTTCAAAAACTCTTCATATATCTGCTTTATCTCTGGGTTCTCGTGCGACTTGCGCAACTTCTTTCCTTCGTCTTCCTTGTAAATTGCTTGTATCCTCGCCATACGAACCTCGTCCGTGGTCATCCTCGGCTGCCCTCCACCTCCTATGCAACCACCCGGGCAAGTCATTATCTCTATGAAATGATACTTCCCCTCGCCTGACTTAACCTTCTCAATAATTCGGCGAGCGTTGCCGAGTCCATGAGCCACAGCGACCTTTAAGACCACTCCTTTGAGAAAAGACCATTCTGGTAAAGTGTCTGTGATTCTAATCTCTGCCTCTTTAACTCCTTGGAGACCGATGATTGGCTTCACATGAAGGTTTTCAAAAGGCAAGGGCTTTCCCGTAACGACCTCATAGACTGTTCTGAGCGCTGCTTCCATCACACCTCCTGTGTTGGCGAAGATGTCTGCAGCCCCTGACGACATCCCTATCGGCGAATCCTGTTTATCATCAGGAAGGGAACCGAAATCTATCCCTGCCTGCTTTATCATTCGTCCTAATTCACGCGTGGTCAAAACATAGTCAACATCGCGGACACCGCTCGCATTCATCTCAGCGCGCTGCGCCTCAAACTTCTTTGCCGTGCAGGGCATAACCGACACTACCACAATCTCTTCGGGTCTTTTTCCGATCTTCTGAGCATAATATGTTTTTGCTACTGCACCGAACATCTGCTGCGGCGATTTCGCAGTTGAGAGGTGCGGCAACATCTCTGGATAGAAATGCTCGCAGTACTTTATCCAGCCAGGCGAACAACTGGTGAACATCGGTAACGCCACCTTCTCTTTGTCCAAGAGTGCTTTCTTGAGTCGAGCGAGGAGTTCGTTCCCCTCCTCAATAATTGTCAAATCAGCGGCAAAGTTGGTGTCAAAAACCCCTTTAAAACCTAACCTTCGCAGAGCAGAGACCATTTTGCCTGTAACGAGTGTCCCCGGAGGATAACCGAAGCATTCGCCGAGAGCAGCGCGAATGGCAGGTGCTGTCTCAACAACAACATGTTTTGTGGGGTCGTCTAACGCTGCCCAGACCTCAGCAATACAATCTCTCTCCACTATCGCACCGACAGGGCAGACTGCAGAGCACTGGCCGCACTGGACGCAGACCACATCCGCGAGATTGCTTGCAAAAGCAGGACCGATGACAGATTTGAATCCACGACTTTGGGGAAAGAGTGCACCTACCCCTTGAATCTCATTGCATACCGTCACGCAGCGGCGACAAAGAATGCATTTCGCGGTGTCCCGTATAAGCGCAGGAGTGCTCTCATCGATTATCCGACGAGGCTTTTCTCCAGAGTAAGTTATTTCGCGGATTCCCAGTTCGTTTGCTACCCCTTGCAGTTCGCAGTCGTTGCTCCGCTCACAAGTCTGACAATCACCTTCGTGAGCAGAGAGAATCAACTCAACGACAGTACGCCGCGCATCCCGTACTCGCTTCGTGTTTGTTTTTACCTTCATTCCTTCTGAAACGGGCATTACGCAGGATGCTACCAGAGTTCTGGCTCCATCCACTTCGACTAAGCAGACTCGACAGGCGCCTATCGCTTGAACATTCTTCAAATAACAAAGCGTTGGAATCCTGATACCTGCTTTCTGTGCAGCTTCAAGAATCGTTGTCCCTTCTGGAACATCAACCTTGATATTGTCAATTGTTAATGTAGGCATCTCTATCTCCTCCTCTAATGTTCTTCTTCTCTGTAATCGCAGCGAAGGCATCGCTTTGTTTCGCGTATTGCCATCGCCTCGGTGAAAGGCATCTCAACTTCATTGAAGTTGTTTTTGCGCCTCGACGGCGGCAACTTTCTTACTTTCGCACGCGGATACCCAACTGGGTCGGCTTCAGGGTCGAAGAAAGTATCAATCTTTTTCTCTTTCCGCCAAAAAGCATGATTCTCTCCCGTAAGATATAAGTCTATTCCAACAGCGGCTCTTTCTCCTCCCGCAACGGCATCCACCACTGTAGCAGGACCTGTCACCGAATCGCCACCTGCAAACAGCCATTCTACTGATGTTTGCCCTGTGACAGGGTTTACCTCGATTGTGTTTGCCTTCGTCAGTTTCAAGTTCAGCCCATTGAGGAATTGTTTCGCTTCGACCGACTGTCCAATGGCTACGATGACCTGGTCGCATTCGACGAACAATTCTTCTCCTTTTGGGACCGGACGGCGGCGTCCTGAACTGTCGAAATCGCCGAGAGCCATCAAGCCACATTTCACCCCTGTTACCTTTCCTTTTGTTCCTACTATCTCGGTAGGGGCAATTAGAAACATGAGGTGGACGCCTTCACTCTCAGCATCTTCAACCTCTTCTTTGTAAGCAGGCATCTCGTCGCGCGTTCGGCGGTACAAAATCGTCACAGATTCGGCACCCAAACGCAGCGCTGAACGAGCCGCATCTATAGCAGCATTACCGCCTCCTACGACCACTACTTTCTTACCCACATTAACAGAGCCTTTCAAGTTATATTCACGCAGAAAGTCAATAGCCTCAACTACTCCTTTCAAGTCTTCTCCTGGAACTCCGAGACGAACCCCTTTGGATGCTCCAACGCCGAGAAAGATAGCCTTGTAACCCTCATTTCGGAGTGACTCGAGGGTAAAATCTCTGCCCAGTTTTGCACCACACTCTATCTCAACTCCCATTCTCTCAATCATGCGGATTTCGCGGGTGAGAATCTCTCGTGGTAAACGATACTGTGGAATCGCCTGAACAAGCATTCCACCAGGTTGCTTCTCCGCTTCAAATATCTTCGGTTTGTATCCCATTCTTGCGAGGAAATAGGCACAGGAAAGCCCTGCGGGACCTGAGCCGATGATTGCAATCTTTTGTTCAGCGTTCTTTTCGTTTTCGCGAATCTCTGGAAGTTGAATAGTGACTTCCTGCTCTGTCATATATCTTTTGATTCCACGGATTGAGACCGCTTCGTCAAGAGTGGTTCTGCGGCATTTTTCCTCGCATCTGTGGAAGCAGACACGGGCGCAGACTGCAGCGAGTGGATTCCTTTCGCGATGTAGCCGCAGAGCCTCAGAGTATCGCTTTTCTCCGACCAGTGACACATAACCCGGCACATCAACACCTGCGGGGCAGTTGTTCTGGCAAGGAGCGCGAACCAGCGCAGGGCAGACACCAGCAGGACATTTTTTGTCGCGGATATGGGCTATGTATTCGTCTCTGAAGTATCTGATTGTGGTAAGAACAGGGTTTGGCGCAGTCTGTCCGAGTCCACAAAGGGCGGTATCCTTTATTTTGTTGCCCAACTCAACCAGTTTCTCAATGTCGCTCTCTTCGCCTTTGCCTTCGCAGATTCTATCAAGAATCTCCAACATCCGCTTCGTGCCAATGCGGCAAGGAGAGCATTTTCCGCAAGATTCGTCCTGAACGAACTCCATAAAGAAGCGCGCCATATCAACCATACAGGTGTCTTCATCCATAACAATGAGACCGCCAGAACCCATAATCGCTCCAAGTTGAGTGACAGTTTCGTAATCAAGAGGCACATTCAGATGCTCTTTCGGAATGTAAGAAGTATTATAAAAAAGCAATAGCTTTAGTTAATAGTGGTGAAATAGATAAGGCTGTTTTTTATTTTGGTGCAGCGTGCCATCTAGTTCAAGATGTTACTGTGCC
>JAOAAR010000077.1 GCA_026418755.1 Planctomycetota bacterium | reverse complement strand
GGTGTAAGAAGGACAAAATACGCCTTTCGCGCAAGCGGTACAACCAGGACAACCGCGCAACAGAACAGAGCCACCGCTATCGGAACTCCTCTGCCTTTTTGAGTCACCAAAAGATAGACCAAAATCGCGAGAGAAAAAGTAAGATAAACATACCAGACAACAGACGGCGGCAAATCGGTAATGTTTAAGAAGAGAGGTTCTGAGGAATGAGCAGAGGCGTCCGTTTTAGTGAAAATCCTCTGAAATACACCCCAGAGCGACTGCCCACTCGCCTCAAAAACCGATGGCGCTTTGCTTCCCGAATAATGAACAAGAAGTGTGTTGTAGAATGTGCCAAGATACTCAAGGTTTGTCTCCCTGCCGAGAAACAGTGATGGAATCACAATGATGAAGAGACCGACGCCTAAAACTGTCCATAAAACCGCACGCAGACTCTCTTTCCTGAGAAAGAGAAGCGCAAGCGGTGCGGTGTATAGTTTAAATGAAACAGAAAGCGCAAGAAGCAGCCCTCCTGCTATATGCTTCCTTCTCAACAAAGCAAGGAAAACTCCAAGAATCGCTGACGCTGCGACAAGTGTGTTTATCTGCCCATTCGCAAAATCGGAATCGAACGCCCTCCACAAAAATAGAATCGTAACAAACAGAATCAGAGGGTTCTCATCAATTGAGAAGAACCGTTTTGAAGGCTCTGATAGTTGAAAAGAGACTCGTAAAAGAACGAACAGAGAGAGTAACTGAACCGCAAGATAGACGAGAAATGCTACATCGAAACCACAAACAGCGGCAGGTGCAAACAAAAGCACAAATAGTGGTGGATATAAGTATCTCCTTCCTTCTGGAGATTCTACAAGATACGGGTTTCTCCCGTCTAACAGCGCGGAAGAGGCGGTGTAATAGACCGCGAAATCGTTTCTTACCTGCTTGGCTCCGAACGCCCCTGCCCCTCTCACTCCCCTCACGCTCAGAACCAGTACAAAAACCACAAAGAGGAAGTATAGCAAAAGCCTCCTTTTGGAATTGGCAAAATTTAACATCTCTTTTTTCAAAACTACGCCTCCGCCTCAACTCCCATCATCATATCCACCGTCCTCCCTTTTTCTATCTCAAAACGGATTAGAACCCTTAATGGGTTGTAACTACAAAAATCCGATTTCTGGGAGCATTTTTATACTTGACGAACGATTTTTCTGATAAACTACACTCTTTGAGAAAGGAGCACTCTTATGAGAATTCTTTTAATCTCCCCCAAGAAGAGCGGTTTTGCCGATTTGACACCTGGCTGGTTGCGCATACCGCAGTTGTCTCTGTCAATTCTCTCCGCTCTCACCCCGCCCCAACACGAGGTCATCACGGTGGAAGAGGAGTTCGAGAGACTTCCACTTGACGAAGACTGGGATTTAGTAGGAATCTCCACGATGACTGCTACTGCACCAAGAGCATATGAACTGGCATCTCTTTTTAGGAGAAATGGCGCTAAGGTGGTCATTGGTGGTATACATCCATCGGTCTTGTCTGATGAAGCAGCCCAGTTTGCAGATTCTGTTGTTGTCGGCGAAGCAGAAGGAGTGTGGGAAGAGGTGGTTGACGACGCTCGAAGAAATCGGTTAAAACGGTTCTATCGCAACTTCCAACCTGACATTTCAAAATCGCCGATTCCTTTACGCAAGAGAAGCCACTTCGTATTCGGACTGCCTCCTTATGTGTTGCCGATAATGGCTTCACGAGGCTGCCCCAATGATTGCGAATTCTGTTGTGTTCATACGGTCTACGGACGCAGACAACGGTTTATCCCTATTGAAACCATACTTCAGGACATAAAAGAAAGTGGCAGCCGACGACTGATGTTCCTCGATGACAACATCGGCGGAGTCCGCTCTTATGCAATGCAACTTTTCAAAGCATTACGACCGCTTAATCTCAAATGGTTGGCACAGGCAACTGTCCGTTTCATCCTTGACAAAGAACTTTTCACTTCCGCTGTACACGCGGGACTCAAAGGGCTCTTCGTCGGCGTGGAAAGTGTCGAAAAAGAATCTCTCGAAAAAATGAGAAAGTCTCTCGGCACAATAGAACTCTACGAGAAAGCAATCAAGCGCTGCCACGCGTCAGGCGTCGCTTTCCACGCTTCCCTCATCTTCGGACTCGACGAGCAAACTCCTCGCACCTTTGAGCGGACCCTTGACTTCCTTTTGCGCAACTCTGTCCCTTCCATTTCAGCAAATATCCTTACACCGTACCCTGGAACACGCCTCTTCGAACGCTTGAACCGCGAACGCAGAATCCTGCATACCAACTGGTCATTCTACGACCATACAACAGTCTGCTTCCAACCCAAAAATATGTCCCCAGAAGAACTGTCAGAGAGATATTTGAACTTCCGGAAAGACTTTTTCTCTTTCTCCTCAATCGTTCGCCGCAGTTACGCTCAGTTGCGAGTGGCACCGCTTATCTTCATCGGGATGAATCTTGCTTACCGCAAAACAACAAAACTCCTCAAGGAGCATTTTTCTAACTACTTCAGATGGCTGCGCAGTCAGAAGAGAGAAACCGTATTTAGTTGGACCTGAAATAGCCACTGGATGCGTACAGAATGACACTGCGAAGAAGTCGGAGACCAATGGGACCTAAATTCATTCAATTCTGCCGGCTTTACTCGTGGAAAGATTCGACAATCACCGCAGTCCCGTGTCCGCCTCCGATGCAAGCAGAAGCCATCCCGTACCGCTTTTTCGCCCGCCGCAACTGATACAAGAGAGTCATCGTCAGTCTCGCCCCTGTTGCACCGTAAGGATGACCTAGCGCGATTGCACCGCCGTTCACATTCGTTTTGTTCCTGTCCAGCCCTAATTCTCGCTCGACAGATATATATTGCGCTGCAAACGCCTCGTTAATCTCCACAAAATCTATATCTTCGAGTTTCAATCTCGCCGCCTCAAGAGCGAGCCTGCAAGCCGGCACAGGCCCTATCCCCATTATTTCAGGTGGCACTCCTGCAGTCGCAGATGCAACAAGCCCTGTCTCTTATACACATCTCCGAGCCCACGAATCCTCGTTTTTCCGCCCACCGCGCATCACACACTACAAGCGCACCTGCTCCGTCTGTAATCTGACTCGAATTGCCAGCGGTTTGCACCCCATTCTGACGGAACACCGGAGGTAAAGCAGCCAATTTCTCAAGACTTGTCTCTCTCGGTCCATCGTCTGCTTCAATCCGCTTTGCCTTGGTGTCATAAAATCTGATCTTGCGCGGTTTCAGATGATGTGCCTCAAGAGTGCACTCCTCTATAGGTTCAATCTCGTCCTTAAAGAACCCCTCTTTTTGCGCCCGTAATGCGGAACTGTGGCTTCGAAAGGCGTATTCGTCCGCCTCTTTCCTTGTGATTCTGTATTTCTCAGCAAGATTCTCTGCCGTCTCCGCCATCATAAAACCGACTGATGTGTCATAAAACGCCTCCCACAAATAGTCATCCGCCTTCACATCGCGCAACTTGTACCCCAATCTGTTCCCAAAAAGCACAGTCGGACTCTGAGAAAGCCCTTCCGAACCTCCTGCGACCGCCACCTCTACCTTACCATTTGCTATGTGCTCAGCAGCGTTTATGAGCGCCTCCATCCCGGAGGTGCATATCTTCTGCACTAACATTGCAGGCGTACCAATGCCCATTCCCGAATACAACGCTATGTGCCGGTGCGCGAAAAATGTATCTCCACTCGATACCCCTGCCATCCCGAAGACCAGATAGTCAATCTCTTCAGGAGAGATCCCTGCTTGTTTTAATGCCCCCTTTGTGGCAAGAATTCCGAGGTCTGTCGCAGATAGAAGCGAAAGCGGACCACAGATACGACAGAACGGCGTCCTCTTCGCCGCAACAATCACGATTCCTTCGTAAGTCGCACCAAACCCTTCTCCTTTTTTCAAATACCCTTTCACTTTCGGGCTCTCAACATAAGCCATTTCCAAATCTCCTACTCGACCAAGATTGACCAAAAGAAAATTATTTTGCAAAAGAACCTCTCTTCAAGATAAAACAATTTTGAATGAAAACTTCCATTCTTGAAAAGTTTCTCCTTTCAGAGCAAATTTTGGACATAAAAACGGGATGAGCGGTGTATAATATTGTGTGGGAGTCTAAATGCAAATGGACCCTTCTGGAGGGAACTGTATGAGGTGGAAAAGATTTTTCGTAGCCGTTATGTTGTTCGCCTTCATAACGGCGGTCGCTTATGCAGGCGACCTGAACAAGGCGAAGTCACAACTTGCGAAAGCCGTCACGGAAAAGAACAAAGAGAAGATTGAAGAAGCACTGGTTGAGATTGTTGCCGAAGGCGGCGCAAAAGCGGTTGGTGCTATTCTTGATGTACTTATGCAGGTGCCCCAGAAAGAGGCGGACATTTATTGGCAGTTAGTCAGTTCTTTAAGCGCATTTACAGATGAAGATGCGATGGCTGAAATCGGCAACTTGATTGTCAAATACGCATCATCTCCATTGGGAAAAGACATCCTCTTCGTTCTCCAGCGCAACAGAACCACTGCCACAGTCTCCGCCTTGCGCAAAGTCGTCTCAGCAGAAGTGGCAACCCCTGAAATGCGTCGTCTCGCCGTCGAGATTCTTGGTAACATCCGTTGTGTCGACTCTGTTGATGTCCTCATCGAAGCCTTGGAAAGAACAAGAGATTCTGTCAAACAGGATATCATCGAGGTTTTGACTCTTTTAACAGGCGCAAGACTTGGCGATAACCCGAGGGGGTGGAAAGAATGGTGGAGCAAACAGCGCCCTTACGGGATGCCGAAAGTGGATAGCGAAAGAAAATCCGAGGAGGGCAAGGGACTCGGCAAAGGAATGACAGGCACAGCGGTTGACGAACTGGATGATGTGCGAAGGGAGCGTTACTTCGGTCTTGAACAACTCAAATTTCCTGTTCTTGTTATTGCAGCAAAATGCACCGAAGGACGCCACAAAGACCAACATCATGACCTCTGCTTCGACCACATCGAGCATGTCTTAGACAGGATGAAGATTCCGAACAAAGTCGTGTTGAGAATTCCTCTCTCCGGAAATCTTGAGACTGACATTCCTGACATACCAAAGGGAACAATTGCAATCTGCATCAACTGCACCCAGATGCATCAGTTCTGCGTCTGTCCGTTCTGCACTCCAGGCGCAGGCAAGCATGACCGACTATTTCCCTGAATATGCAGCCAAAATCCGCCGCAGCACATTTCGTACTGCGCGAAGTTCAGCCGGTCGGCTGTGAATAAACTGAAAAAGTTCGTCGAAGATGGTGGTTACATCTTCTCAGAGGACTGGGTCCTTACTGAATTCCTGCAAGAAGCGTGGGGACACCTTGTTCGTGCCGGGCAATACCTGCGCGACCAGAAGGTTGATGTCTACCCTGCACCAGGCGCTACTGCAGAGCCTCTTATGCGTGGGGTCTTTGTCTCCAAGTCGGGGCAGATTGACAAGCCAATCAGCGGAGAACTTTTGAAAGGTGAAAAATGGCGCACTTCTCCTGCCGAGGATACTCAACGCATCGGCGAAGCAATTAAAGGCGCTCTCAAAGCACCATCCGCCGAATGGGTCATCGACGACGAAAGTCCTTGGATTGAAGTAATGAACAAAAACGAAGTTCTCATTCTAATGAGAAGCAAAAAACTGGCAAGCGATGCGAATGTCAAAGGAAACGACACAGTAGCGTTCACATTCAAAGCAGGTAAGGGGCGTATCCTCCATGTCTTAAGCCACTTCGGAAGGCAGAACAATGCTGAAGGAGATTTTGATTTGCAGAATCTTCTCTTGAACTTCTTGATGGAAGCATACAGAGTTAACAAACAACTCCAGCAGCAAGGCGCAGGAAAATAAAACGAAAAAACGCCAGAACAAACAGAAGGGCTTCCTATTTCAATGGAAGCTCTTCTGTTATAAAAATCTCATTAATTCCGCTATGATTTCCTTATTGCTTCTGCCAGTCTCTCTGCCGCTTTTTCGGCGCGCGATTTAGCGTTAGCATATTCTCGAAGAAGTCTCTCTACATATTTCTCGTCAGCATCCACCCCCAACACTTTAAGAACTTTACTCAAACTCTCTCTTTCGAGGTCAATCTGTCGCGATAAAGGGACCGCTCTCGCCACAACAACATCAAGAAGTCTTCCTCCACACACCCCTTTCACGAAAGCATTGACTGTATTCAACGCCCCTGAATAATGCGACGAGCGCACCTCGCCTTGAGCAAAGAATACCACCACATCTTTTTTTCTGCTAACCTTCGGCAAACAGACTATCCTTTCTCGCTCTACACTCACTCGAATCGCCACCCGAAATCTATCTATAAAACTTTTGAGTTGCGCACTCACATCCCAGAAATAAACAGGTGACGAGAGAATTACGCCGTAACACCCCTCGAATATGGGCAGGATCATCTCGCTGAACACATCCTTCTGAACACAGATGCCACTCTGGTTGCATTTAAGACACCCCCTGCACGGCTCTATTCTTGTCTCACAACAGTCAAACGAAAAAACAGAGAACCCTAACTCTTTTAACCTTTTCTTAGCGACCTCCAAAAGAATCGTTGAGTTTCCTTTCACTCCTCTCGGACTACCACTGACGGCGAGAACATCATACGCAGAAACCGCCATACAATCTCTCCAAGCGGAACTAAAAGAAAAGAGCGAATTCTTAATAGAATCCGCTCTTCTACTTCTTTTTTTCAAAAAATTTAAGGTAGCCTCGTCGAGGCAGAATCCAACTTCTCAATCTTATCCACAGAGAAGATAACTCTTGCTCCACAGGCATCCTTCCAAACTTTCTCAACAATCACTCTTGCTATAAAGCGAGTCCCACGGAAAATAGTGAATTGGTAGCCAATCTTTACTCCCTGTTCCATCCCAACGCTTAAGACCACCAGTTTTGTCTCTTCATCAGAAGCAAGAACCTGCCCATCTATCTTAGGAGGAGGACTCAAAGTGACCAGTTCCCACACAGGCACCCCAAGCGTGATGAGATGCTCGAGAGCCATTGTCTTTTCATCCAACTCTCGACGCACTTTGGTGAACTCTTCGCGCAAATCACGAAGCGACTTCTCAAGGTACAGTTTCATACGAGACAGGCGAACCACTTGATTCTCCGCCGTGTTCTTACGCGCCATTAGCGTGGCATTCGTGTTTTTCAATGTATGGTTCTCACTTTCAAGAAGCGTTATGCGGTTATCTTTTGTCTCAAGAATCGCAACAAGCCGTGCATGGTCTCTCAATAACAACGCCATCTCTTGAGTCTCGATTATTAACTGTGTCGACTTGTTCCTCGCCTCTTTTTTCAAATCCTCCACATAAGAGGTTAACTGAAGCATCCTATTGTGCATCTTCTCCAGTTCTGCGTCCTTGTCCTTCAGTGCGTTCTCCAGATACGTGATGCGGCTGTCGTCTATCTCCTTCAGTTTCATATACTCAATTTGCAACTTTTCGAATTGCTCACGCCAGTTAACCCGATGATGATAAAGCGCTGCTGTCACACTCAACATCGCTATGCTGAAAACAAGAACGATTATCACAAAAACCTTTGCAAGAACACTCATTCACATCCTCCTTCCTTCACTTTAAATATAGATTTTAAGCCGAGCGGTTTCTCTCTGTCAAGAAAAAAATCGTTCAATTTTTACACATTAAAGGTGATACTCCCTGTTTCTTCCTTAAAAATGCAAAAACCAGTCCAGTTCCCCACAAGAAGACGCAAATGTATGCAATAAAATCACCAGCAACCAAATAGAGGGTGCGAATATTACTAGTATGAACCTTTACACTCAGTGTTCCTTCTACCTGCTTTTTTTCGCCATTCACTTCGAGATAAATGATTCCTCCCTCGGGCGCAACATAACAAGAG
>JAOAAR010000076.1 GCA_026418755.1 Planctomycetota bacterium | reverse complement strand
GCGTTTATTCTAATGAGGAGTTTTGAAGGGTATTGCTATGAAGAGGATGTGGGTCTCTCTGATTCTTTTGGCAGGGGTTTTTCTGTTTGCGCAAGAGGCGCCAAGAAGTGGTGAAAGAACCCCCAGTGTAACACCTCCCGAGGATGCAATAGGTGATATCGAGGCTGAAATGGGGGAGATAATAAAGGAAATTCACAGGCTAAAGAAGATGACATCGTTTTTAAATCTTTTCAATGGGCTGAACTTGAACACAGAGCAGTTGGAGGAGATTATTAAAATCAATGAAGAGTATAAAGCGGAGGTAGATGCTTTGGCGGAGGCTGCGAAGGAGAGAGCAAAAAAATGTATGGAAGCCCTGAAGGATTGGGTTTCTGCGATAGAGAAAGGAGAGATGCCCAAAGACCTAATGGAGAAAGTCGGTAAGGCAGATAGTTTGTTTAAGGAGATGGAGAAAAAGGTGGAGGACATCAGGCTGAAATACAGAGAGCGGCTCGAGAGCGTCTTTACGGAATCTCAGAAGGAGGTTATCAACGATTTTAAGCCGTGTGTGGTTCCGCCTCAGAACTTGCGCAACCCTGTGCGCGTAGGACAGGCGTCCAACAACGAGCCTATTATCAGCGAGTTGCGCAGGTTAAGAAAGATTCCTCAAGCCCGTTTCAATGAGATGCTTGAGAAGATGATTGACGGCTACATTGAGAAGGTGACGAAGAAGCATAGACTTGAGGAGGTTGAAATAAGCAAGGAGAGGGAGCGGATAAAGGCGCTCCTTGTGAGGATAAAGGGGATGAGCGATGTGGATTTTGAGTTGAACAAGGAGCAGTTAGCAGAAGAAGTGAAGTACAAGGATAAAGGAGAGATTATTCGTGAGGAGATGAAGAGACTTCAAAAGGAATTGAGTGAGCATGAGCAGAAGCAGAAGGAGTTATCAGGCAACTCACCTGTTATGAGGTGGTTTTTGAGACCCGATAAACTTCCGGTTCTTAGGATGCGACTGGCACTTCTTCGAGGAGAACCTTTGCCGGAGGAGTGTTCCGGAAAACAGCCGGATAATAAGTGAGATTGGCTTGTCTTCTCAGCACTCACCCCCGTTACAAGATGTTCATTAGCGAGAGGTTTTTGTGTCCCTTTTACCATCTTTTACAACAAAATATATTATTAGGAGAGGGTCACTTTGGAGGAAGAGAAACATGAGATGGATTACGGTTGGGACAGTTTTTTGCTTGGCGTGCGTATTTTCCTTCGGACAGGAGCGGAAAGATGCGCCGGTTCAGGAGAAAGAGGACCTACTTGTTGAGTTGTTCAAGATGGCTGCAGAGCAAGAGTTCATCCGAGAGAAGACCAGTTTTATAAACCTTATTAACGGGCTCAATTTGAGTAAGGAACAGATGAGCGAGATCTTAAAGGTGAATGAGGAGTTCAGAGCAGAGGTTGAAAGGCGGTATGATGAGTTGAAGGAGAAGTTTAAGCAGGCAAAAGAGTGTTTTGAGAGGTGGATTGAAATCATTAAGAAAGGTGAATTGCCTGAAAAGGAGATGAAAGAGACACAGATGGCTGACAGCGAGATGGTTAAGATTGGGCACTGGGTGCAGAGTTTACAGCAGAAGTATGGGGAGCATCTGGATAAGGTGTTCACGGATGCACAAAGGGCGGTTATTGATGATTTCAATCCATGCATAGTGCCACCGCAAAATCTCCGCGACCCCATAAGAGTAGGGCAAGCGAGTGGTGCAAATCCTGAACTGATTAATGGCTTAAGGTTTATCCGTTCTCTTAATGGCAAGCCCTTTCAGCAGAGAATTGTGATTGAGAGTGCTGTTCAGCGGGCGGTCAAGTTTGAGACTGAACTGGCGCACCTAACAGAGGAAGAACAGAAAGTTGAAGCGGAGAGGATACGCAAACTGATTGAGAAAGCGTGCGATATGAGCGATGTCGATTTCGAGTTGAACAAGGACAAACTTGCGGAAGAGTTTATAAGTGGTTCTGCTTACGAAAAATTGAAGAAACTGCAAAAGGAGATGGAGAAGATAGGTTCGGAGATTCAGAAGATTGGGAAGGAGCGAAGGTTGCGGAATGCTGACAGGGTGGTAAAATATTTCTTGAATCCTGTGATTGTGGAGCCTATTCTTAAAGAGAGGCTTGGCAGTTTTGAAGAGAAAAAATCGAGCGGAGCGGAGAAGGCGGGGCAGAACCGGTAAGTGCTTAAAGGCATCTTGATAGAACACTGCCGTTTGGGAAAGGGAAGAAGGTTTGGGCTTATTTGATGATGTTCCTTTGAACAGGCGCGAGTTCATCAAAGCGATTTTAAAGGGTGGAGTCGCTGTCTCTTCGCTGCCGCTTGCGCTTAAACTATTAGGAATACTCGAAGAGCCTGCATATGCCGAACTGGTGCAGAAGATGCTGGTTCCCCATTCACGCCCATTGGACAACAACCGTGTTCAATGTCTGGTCTGCCCTTTCAACTGCATACTGAAGATAAAAGAGCGGAGTCAATGTTTCACAAAGCAGAACGACGACGGCAAACTCTTCACATATGCGTATCATAACCCTTGTATAATCTCGGTTGACCCTGTTGAGAAGATGCCGCTTCACCACTATCTGCCTGGTTCTCAGACTCTCACTCTTGCCATTGGGGGCTGCAATCTTCACTGTCTGTATTGTCAAAACTGGCAGCAGTCGCAAAAGAAACCTGACGAATTGAAGATGGCGGCGAAGATGGACAAAGACGAGACTCTTTCTGCTCTAAAGAAGAAGGAGTTGAAGATTCTGGCGTTCAATTACACAGAGCCTGTTGTAATGCTGGAATGGATAATAGAGTTGTCGAAGTTTGTTCGTCCGAAGGGATATAAGGTTGTGATTGGGACTGCGCTTTATATAAACGCCGAGCCACTTAAAGCACTTCTGGACGCAGTCGACGGGGTAGTGGTAGGGCTCAAAGGATTTACGGAGGAGTTTTATAAGAAAGTGACAGGTGGTACTCTGAAGCCAGTTCTGGATGGGCTTGTAAAAGTAAAGGAGGAGAAGAAACATCTGGAGGTGGTCAATCTTGTAGTGCCTACATACAATGATAAGGAAGAGGATATAAAGAGGATGTGCGAATGGTTTGTGAAGAATCTCGGGGCGGAGACGCCACTCCATTTTTCGCGTTTTGAGCCGATGTATAAACTGCAGAATTTGCCGCGCACGCCGCTTAAGACTCTCGAGACGGCACACAAGATGGCAAAAGACTGCGGTATAAAGTTCGTATATATAGATAATCTTGCGCCTCATCCTGCAAATGACACATACTGCCCGAAATGTAACAAACCTCTCATCAAGCGGGTTGGCTTGCGCATTCTGGAGAACTCTTTGAAAGAGGGCAAGTGTTCTCAGTGTGGTGAGAGTATCCCTGGCGTCTGGAGGTGATGTGGCTGGGAATCGGCGTTCTTTTTCTCTCTTCTTTTCTGTCGGTTTTGTCGCACAGACCGCCCAAATTCTCATCTTCCGTGAAATCTTTTTAAACTTTCAAGGAAATGAATTATCATTTGGTATCACCTTTTCCATTTGGCTTCTCTTCCTTGCAAGTGGCGCCCTCGTCTTTTCTGTCGTCAAAACAAGACCTTCTACGACCCTCTTCGCCTTGTTCTCCATCTTGCTGGCATACCTCCCCATCTGCGTCCACCTCCTCCGAATCTCAAAATCCTGGACTGCTCTTCCCCAAGGGCAGATGATTCCTCTTTTCAAAGCGGTAATTTATACTTCGTCACTGGTAGGGCCTCTTGTTTTCATCTGCGGAGCGCTCTTTTCTTCCGTTCTGAAATACAATGAGGAGGAAAAAATTGTCTCTCCGACCCGCATTTATATCCTTGATGCTCTCGGAAACCTCTTCGCTGGGCTTCTCTTCTCCTTCGTCTTCTCCCTCTTTCTCAACCATTTTCAACTCTCCTTCATCGCAATGGGAGTCTGTTTCTTCTCTCTTGTTTTGAGTCTGTCTGGTGCGAAACAGGTATCTGCTTTCTTTCTTCTCCTGGCAACTTGCGGGTTACTTCTCTTCGCTTCCTCTCTTGAGCGGCTCTCAGAAGAAGCCCGATTCCGCGCAATCAACCCTCAACTTACGCTTCTCGACATCAACCATTCCCCCTACGGGGAGACTGCTGTCGTCCGTCTTCCGAACTCCGAGCAGATAGACTTTTACATAAACGGCAACTACTATTTCAGTTTCAGTGAGTCCGACCCATATAGAATCGCCGTTCAGGCGCACACTCTCCTCTCACTCCATCCTGCTCCTTCGAAGATTCTGCTTTTAGGCAACTTGACCATCATATCCGAGATTCTGCTCCATCCTCTTGAAAGGATAGATACTGTTGAATTGGACCCTTTTCTCATAAGGATGTTTAAGAGGCATCTTTCGGGAAGGGAGCGGCTTGCGTTGGATGACCCACGCGTCAGTTTGAATACCGCTGACCCACGCGCATATGTGGCGGATGCTCCTTCTGGTGAATACGACATTGTTGCGTCTTATGCGGCGGAGCCACTCACGCTCTCTTCAAACCGTCTTTTTACGGAGCAATTTTTCGCTGAGGTGAAAAGAATCTTGCGCCCCGGCGGAGTCTTCGTTCTTTCTCTTACAGTCGAGCCTGACGCACAATCGGAAATGGTGGAACGGACTCTATGCATACTGAACACATTAAAAAGAGTTTTCGCGCATACCCGTTCGACGCCTGCTCACCTCACCGCCGCATCAGATTCACCTATTCTCATCGAGCCTGCAACCCTTGCCGAACGGTATAAGTCTCGTGCTGTTAAATCTGCCTATTTCGACCCTGCTCTATACGACACATTCTTCAACCCATCTGAGCAGGAGAGGATTGACGAGGCACTTCGGCGGTTCGCAAAAGAGGCAAAGACTACAATTAACAGAGATGAGAATCCTGTCGCAGTTGTCAAGTCGCTCAGACTCTATCAGGTCCTCTCTTCAGATGAAGACAGAACTCTATACCAAATCCTCGGCTCTATCAAGCCTATCCACATCGCTATAGGAGCGGTCTTTCTTCTTTTATGTGGGGTTGTTCTCCGGGTGGTGAAAAAGACGGTCTTTATCTCTTACTCTGTCTACATATCGGTCTTCACCTGCGGTCTTTTTGGGATGGCAGAGAGCATAATGGTTCTTCTCATTCTGCAAAGCACGGTAGGAGCAGCCTACTCGCTTGTTGGCGCACTCAGTGGCGCTTTTATGTTTGGACTTGCAGGCGGTGCAGAGATAGCATTAAAATGGAATCTCAACACAAAAAAGCCTCTTTCTATTCTTCTTCTCCTTTCAATTACTCTAATATTCTGTCCGATTTTTATCCTGCCGCTCTACCACTTGCTCAAGTTACGGATGTTGATGCTGCTTTCTCTTCTTCTACTTTCCACACTTTCGGGTGGGGTGGTCGGCGCCGTCTACCGGACTGCTCTTGCCATTTTGAAAGATTCTCCGAAAAGCGCATCGCGGGTTTATGCTGTTGACCTCCTTGGGGCGACTGCCGGTTCCATCGTCGTTGGTTGCGCACTTCTTCTTACACAAGGGATACTTGTTTGCGCCGTCTCTGTCTTCTTACTTCTTACGGCTTGTATAATTTGCGCCTTTTTGATTCCACGCACTTCCTGAAGCCCCTGATAACAACGCTATGCGGAGCACTGTTTGTGGCTTGACACGATTTTGCGCGATTTTGCAAAAAAAGAGTTTGATTATTTGAAAGTCGCAGACTCACAAGAATAATTTTTGACCGAATCGATGATTCGGTATGAAAAAGATGGAAAAGGTTTTGCCGTTTCTTTCTGTGATAGTTGGATTTGCTCTTCTGAGCAAGGGGGCGGATGTGCTTGTGGATGGTTCATCTTCGCTTGCCCGCAGGCTCCGTGTCTCAGACCTTGTTGTTGGCCTCACGATTGTCGCATTCGGCACTTCTGCACCTGAACTCATCGTGAACATTTACGCTAGCATAAAAGGAAACCCCGACATTGCCATAGGCAATATACTAGGTTCCAATATTGCAAATATTTTGCTGATTTTAGGGGTTGCTTCTATTCTATATCCTTTGACTGTAACAAGCAACACGACTTGGAAGGAGATTCCCCTATGTTTATTGGCAGCCGTGATGGTTGGAATTCTTGCCAATGATGTTCTCATAAATGGACGGGAGCCCTCTGAACTCTCGCGAATCGACGGATTGGTGCTTCTGGTATTCTTCCTCTTTTTTATGTATTATGTGGTTGAGACGGTGAGAAAGGAGAAGAAAAGAGAGACCTGCGAGGTGGAGTTCTGCCCGCTTATTCCGGATGCTCCAGAATCTGAAGAGAAAGGAGAAGAAAGCCAGAAAAAAGTTCTCGGTTTATGGAAGTCCATAGTCTTCGTTGTGGTTGGGTTGGGTGGGCTTTTTGTTGGTGGCAAGTGGGTGGTTGACGGTGCTGTCGAAATAGCACGGATGCTCGGAGCGAGCGAGACTTTAATCGGGCTCACCATCGTTGCGTTAGGAACTTCTCTGCCCGAACTTGCGACATCAGTAGTAGCGGCTCTTAAGAAGAATCCTGAAATATCGGTCGGCAATGTCGTAGGCTCAAACATTTTCAATGTATTCTTCATTCTTGGAACAAGTGCGGTTATAAGACCGCTGCCATTTACAAGCAGTACAAATGCAGATATCGGAATGGCTATTTTTGCAAGCGTGCTCTTGTTTGCTGTACTTTTCACAGGCAAAAAGCACACGATTGGCCGCAGGGAAGGAGTACTCTTCCTGATATTTTACATCGCATATATCGTTTACGCAGTCATCCGCGGTTAATAAAGAACAAAGAAGGTTACTTTTATCCAGTAAATCACCATTTCTCCTCTGAAATACTATGAGGGTGGCTTCTTTCGTATATAATTCTACTGTCTGTTATGCGGAGAGAACCGTTTGTTTGAAACGATAAAGAGCAAAAAAGAGGTTATCCGTTATGAGAAAGGGTATGAGAGTTTTGCTTTATGGCTTAAAGAGCGTGGGACAGAAGAGGTAGTCAGAGAGGCGGAAGAAGTTGAGGACAGGTGGTCGAAAGGGAAGGTGAGAAGAATCGCCACTGATTCCGGAGAGTTTCTGCTCAAAGAGAAAGGATGCGGTTTGATAAGAGGATGCCGCCTGATGCGTGAGTTCGAAAACGGCTTGCTCCTCAAGAGCGCTGGTGTGCCCGTGCTGAACATTGCGGTCTGTGTTCACGCCAGAAAGAGAAGAAGAGACTACGGCTTTATTCCCTATGTCTCTGGCTCTACGACAGGGCTTCACATAATAAAGAACTCCTCGTGGACTGGTTTTTCGGATTCTTTTCGCAAAAGAATAATAGGAGAAGTTGCTGCTGTTGTGGGGAGTATGCACTTAAAAGGGTTTGTTCACGGAGATTTGAATCCATCGAATATACTGCTTGCGAAGAACATGAAAGATGAGGTAAGAGTTTTTCTTCTGGACTTTGGGGGAGTTCGGAAAGGCAGTAGTTTTTCGGTACGGGTGAAAGATATTGCCCGTCTCTGGCGTTCTGTGAGTGCAACGATAAGTTTTAGAGAAAGCATCAGATTTTTAAGAGAGTATATTCGTTTAGTAGGGGGAGACTTGAGGAAGTTCCTCGCTGGCGTGGAGAAGCGGTTGCGCAAAATCAGAAAGGGGTAACTTATGCTGACCGTGTTGTTCATAGCGCTAAAGAGGCTGTTTTACGGTGATGGCGGATACTTACTGCGTAAGAACTTGAAATCTCCGCGCAGGATTCTGGTCACACGGCTACAACACTTAGGAGATGTGGCGGTGTTTTTGCCGTTTCTCTCTTCCTTACGCAAGGCTTATCCTGAGGCAAAAATATTTGCTCTGTCGAAGCACAAGACAGGTTATGAACTTTTGCGCCGTTGTCCGTTTTTAGACGGAGTCTTCCGCTCCGAGAGATGGGGATTTTTTGACAAGGTGGGTCTCTGGTGGTGGATGTGGAACAATCCTGTCAATCTGTTTGTTGTCTCGACGCAGGAC
>JAOAAR010000075.1 GCA_026418755.1 Planctomycetota bacterium | reverse complement strand
GTCTACTCCGCATCGCTGGCAGGAGCAATCGCTCTCCTCTTTGCCCATCCCCGTTTTGGAACCCTCTTAAGGTATTCTACCGTCAAACTCCTTCCCATCATCGTCACCATCACAATTCTTGCCATAGCGCTTGTTGCAACCCGCTCTCAGAGCGCTTTTATCGCCCTTTCAGTCGGGGTTATTCTTGCGCTCGCAGTCAAGTTTCCTCGTAAAAGAATCCTCCTTCTTCTACTTTCCCTTTCTGCACCGATACTACTTCTTCTCTCAGCGTTCCTCTTCCCTTCCTCTTTCTGGAACTCTTTGTTCGGTCTGCGTCTTTCCCTTTTCAAAGACACACTAAAGTTGGCATTTGCGCACCTTCCCCAAGGGTGCTCCCCTTCCACATTTTTCGCTTTCTTTCCGCCTTTCGCATCAGACTTCACTCTCTCTCACCCTTATGCAAGCGATGTCATCAGAAGTTCAGAATCTTTCTATGCAGATGCATTCGCCTCTTGCGGACTTCTCGTCCTACCGCTTCTCGCTGTAGGTGTGCTTCTTCTTCTCCGCTTCTACCTGAATGCGACAGAAGCCCAGAAGACGACAACAGGGCTTTTCGCGAGTCTTTATCTTCCAATGCTGGTCACCTTGTTCGTCTTAGGCTTTTTTGACTCTTCTCTCTCTTCGCTTGAAGTTGCATATTTTGCCGTTCTTTTGCTTGCTTCAACCTGCGGTTTGACAACACTGCATACACTCCCTTCCATAAGAGAAGAGATTTCTTCCATACGCTCAGCCGTCAAAATTACCCTCCTCGTTGT
The DNA here is from genome assembly GCA_026418755.1 of Planctomycetota bacterium. GTDB lineage: Bacteria > Planctomycetota > SKW154 > SKW154 > SKW154 > SKW154. Next base: position 7,243 of record JAOAAR010000075.1, on the reverse strand, counting down.
CGCAGCATATCTTTTCGTCGCTATACTCTGTCTTCTCGGATTCGTACACCTTAAGACCGCGATTTTGACGCGCCATCTGGATGCTGCTTACTCAGCCAAAGAAGCACGGAAAGTCTATCTCTATGCTGATGAGATTGCGACCTTCGGACAGAAAGAGTATCAAAGTGTATCAGCACTATACAAAGCGGCAAGTCTTGCCCTTGAAGAAGGGAATTTTCCCATTGCTCACTTCTATCTCAAGACTTTGCTCAAAACCGCTCCCTACTTCAGCGCTACACACTACCATCTCTTCAGACTCTATATACTAACAGGCAATGAGAAGGAAGGGATTGAGCATCTACGGCTTTATCTGAAAACCGCCGTGATTCCGCCACGCAGTTGGAGTTTTCTGGCGCAGTTGGGTGAGTTCCTCCTATCGAAAAACGAGGTGGAGTTCGCAGCCCAGGTCAAAGAGCGTGCAAGCCGCCTTCACTCTTCTTTCAAGCAGAACCAGAAATAAAATTTCATATCTTAGTTTTCTTTGAAGATTGCCCGGAATGCGCAGGTACTCGAAGGAGTAAATTATTTTGTTTGTTGGTAATTGATGTGGTGGTGATGCTAAATCGATGCATAACATTCTGGGCACAGGGTTATAGACTTAAACGAATCAGGTTTGCTGAGTATCAACATAGACGGTGTTGGACCAGTTCTGCAATATGGAATGGTGACTGTCTTTGAAATCGTAAACGAGAATGCTGTTTGTCTCCTCGTTTTAGTATTTTCTCATTGAAATGGGGGAGTCGTATTGAGGGGGCTGGTAGGTTTTGCAGTTGAATTTTCTGTTTTTCACGCTAAACTTTAAGAGGAATTGAGGGTGTAACAGGATGTCCGAAAAGAAGGATTTTATGTTTGGTAACATTGCTCTTAGGAAGGGGTATCTTACACCTGCTCATCTGAATGAATGTCTGGAAATTCAGGCGAAGATGCGCAAATTCGGGCTTGCTGAAAAGAGAATCGGAGAGATAGCATTGGAGAAAGGTTATTTAACCCGAGAGCAGTTAGATGAGATTCTATTGATTCAGCGTACTGCTCAGGAGGAGGTGGCGAGAAAGCAGCAACCTGCTGCAAAGGAATCTTCTTCCAGAGATGGAGTTGTCGAGCAGAGGGGTGAGCAGAAGCCTGTGCCTGTGGTAAGAGGCTCCAGAATTGCATCTTTTCGGCAATCGGTTCTGGTTGGGAAGGTTGCTACCGCTGTTGTTCTCGTGGTAGTTTTGATAATAATCGTTGTGATTGCAACAAAACTTTCGTCCAGTAGAGAGGAGGAGACTCAGCCATCCGATTCTGTTTCATCAGAGCAGACGGAGACGCCCCCTACGGGCAGTGGTGTTACTGTGCAACAGCCGACGCCTCCGATTAGTGAGGCGTCCGAGTCTCGGCGTCAGTGGTCTGAACTTCTCGAATTCATCAAGAATAACCGCGAGAAGATAGAGCAGATTATGGAACGATTAGGAGAGTTTGCTCAAAAGTATCCTGACACTGACGAAGCCTCCACTGCTTTAGCGATGCTTGAAGGGTATCAGAGTGTGAGGCAGCGGACGCCTGCGGGGGGAACGGAATCTTCTCCTCTTGAAGAGCAGGCGTGCAACTTTTTCTTGCAGGTTACGGAAGAGGTTATTAGGCTGAAGGCGCAGGACAGGTTCTATCAGGCACTGGAACTGTATCGGAGTTTTCCTGAAAAGTTCAGGGAGACAAGTTACTGGGACAAGGTTCAAAAGGAGGCGAAGCGGCTTCAAGGGGTCATATCTGAGCGGTATTCAGAAGACATAGACAGAATCAACACATATCTTGCCCAGAAGAAGTACGATGAAGCGATGCGAGTTGCAGAAGAGATTCATCGCTATGCTCCTCCTGACTATGTGAAGACGGTCAGGGAGAAACTGCGCGAGTACATTGAGACACAGAAGCAGACATCTGCAGAGCGTCCACCGTCAGGAGACTCTTCTGAGATAGAGCAAAAACTTTCGATGGCACGGATGTTGGTTCAGAACCGTGTCTATCTTGAGGCGATGAAACTCTACGGAGAGATAAAAAATAGTAAAAAATTTCTGGATTCGCATCCTGAAGTGGTGGCCGAAATAAGGGAGTTGGAACTGCTTATGAGTTTATATAATGCCGCTCAGGATGCATTTTCTGATTGTGTGAACAGGCATATGACAATCACGCTGGAGCGTTTGGGGAGAGTGGAGGGTAAGGTTCTCGAAGTTAAGGAGATGCGGATAACGCTTTCAAGTCAGACTCGGGGCGTTTTTACCTTGCCGCTTATGCAGGTCTCATCCGATACTTTGAAGCAGTTTGCGTTTAGGAAGATGGATGAGGAGAAATCTGAAACATGGATGGCGTTAGCGCTTCTTTACGCAGAGAGAGGAAGGCAAAAGGATGCGGAGAAGACGCTGTTTGAGGCGCTTAGAAAGCCTGATGCGAAGCAAGATGAGATAAGAAGTATGATGGCTCGTTTGAGTGGTGGTTCTACTATAGGAGGGGGGGCGGAAACGACGGAAGGTTCAAGCGCAGCGGAAAACATTTTTAGAGAAGCGGAAGGTAAATTTCAAGAAAGGGATTACGCAAATGCTCTCTCTCTTTATCAGAAACTTCTCAACCAGTACGGTCGCTCGGAGTTTGTCAAGAAGAACCGTGCTGAGATCGAGCAGAAAGTGGCAGAGTGTAGACAGAACCTGGCGGTAGCGTCAAGCGTTTTTGCAGGGAAGGTTCTGAAGCGACCTGATATAGGTGCAGGGGTGGTTGAAGTTTTCTATGATTTCTCCGACAACTCACAACTTAAGGACTGGAAAGAGTACAACTGGTATTCTATTTTTGATATGCATGATTCTGTTTGGCAGATAGAAGGAGAAGAGTTGCGAGGTTCAGGCTCCAGGGGGTTTTTGTGGAAGGGGGTGATTGATGGGGATGTGATTTTGGAGTTTGACGCTTACTCGGTTGATACCCGTCGTCCTAACATCCAAGCGACAATTTGCGATGATGGAGAGAAGGGTTATAATTACCTCTTCGGAGTCGGGCTTGTTGAGTTGGGACCGCCAATAGATGTCATCAGATATAATCAGCATGCGGCATTGGGAATAGACATAGCCAAGCGTCCTTCAAAGGCAAAGACTATGCAAAAATATCACATCAAGATTCAGAAGAAAGGGAATATCCTCTCTCTTTGGATTGACGGGGAGCAGGCTGTTTCCGTTGAGAACAGCCGTTATCAGAGCGGACATATTGGGCTTTTCGCCATCGGCTCCACTGTGAAGTTTGATAATTTGCGTGTTATCGGTAGAGTGAACGAGAAAGCGATGAAGTAGGATGCCAGAAACAGATGCGTTTAGTGATGAGCAATCCAAAAGCAAGGCAAGACTATGATATTCTCGAAAAGTTTGAAGCAGGGATTGTGCTTTCAGGAACAGAGGTAAAAGCGGCGAGACTCGGACGAGTCTCTCTCAAGGAGAGTTATGCACGGGTCAAAAAAGAGGAACTTTTTTTAATAGGGATGCATATCGGAGAATACCCTCCAGCAGGGAAAAGGCAACACAAGCCCAACAGAGACAGGAAACTTTTGTTGCATAGAAGAGAGATTATTAGACTCCAGCAGAAACTGAGTGAGAAGGGGTTGACTCTTATTCCTCTCTCCGTTTATTTCAACAACAAAGGAAAGATGAAAGTAGAGTTGGCATTATGTAGGGGAAGAAAGAGTTATGATAAACGCGAGGTGCTTAAGAAGGTGGAGGCGAGGCGTCAGATTGAACGCGCACTCAAGAGAAGATTGAAAAAGTGAGATTTAGCACTTGAATTTTGACCTTTTGTTGTTCTATAATCATCTTTGTTTTGAATGTGGGGATAAGAGAGTTATGCAGCATAGTAGGTACAACAGAGCAAGAAAATCCAGTGGGCGTCAGCACAGAGTTTATGGTTCCTATGGTTCGCATAAGGGACACGGACATAGTGACGAGGAAGGCTACGAGGATTATTATGAAGATGTACCGCAAAAGAAGAAAAGTTTAACGGAAGACCCGAAGTTTATCTTTGGAATAGTCGGTGCGATTGCGCTCATTCTTATCATCGTTATTGTGGCGGCATCCGGCGGAGGAGAATCGCCAGAAAGCACAAGAGATTATAGACCCGAAGTGGATGAGGAACAGGTAAGACGCAGAGAAGCAGAAGCGGACTCGTTTTATAACGAAGGCGGGAAACTGTTTCTTGAGGCGCAGAGACTTGACTATGAGGTGGGTAAGATAGAGGCTACTCCCAAATATAGGGAAGCGATTTCTCTTTTTAAAAGGGCTCGTCAGATATGGGCAGATGTCGAGATGATGTATAAGTCAGCCGGTCAAGATATGCCCTCTAACTACCAGAGTAAAATTCACCAAATAGAAGAGGATATACGCGATGCTGCTAAACAGGCTGGTACGGGTGATTGAAAGGGGAAAAACATTAGGAGCAGCAAGATGAAAAGCGAGATGTTTTTGACGATTGTTATAGGATTAGTTTTTGTTACTGCGGGATGTTGCGGTTCATCAGATGACGAGACTGTGGTAGAAAATCCGCAACCTGTCAGGAAGGCGGGAAATCCACCACCTTATGCCCGCATCGAGGAGGCGAGAAATCTCATTGACGAAGGTTACGAAATATACTGCCGTACCTTGAACATCGCCGACCAGTTTGAACGGGACAGGTTGCTCAACTCTGCTCTCGCAAAGTATGAAGAAGCGGAAAAGATTCTCACTCGGTTAGAAGCAGAATATGATGTGTCAGAGTATCCGAAAATCTCAGAACTCCATTCTCTTTTGGTAATGCGCAAAAAAGATGCAGGTTTTTCGAAAGGAATCACTGATAGGTGAAAAGAGGGAGGGACACAAGATGAATAGCAGAACGGATGATAGTCAGAAAGAATCAGCAGAGGGGAAGCCACGCTCTAAGGCTGTTCTTTTTCTCCTCTTTGTTCCGCTTGTTGTCGTCATAATAGTGGTTGTTGTGGCGGTGAAAGGGACATCTGTCAAGCCGCCTAAAATAACTCACCCTGATACTCCTGACTTTAAAGCATATGAGGGGATGGTTGAGAAACTGAAGGGGAAGTTACTTGAAGCGAAAAAAATAGCGAAAGAGTACAAGATTCCAAGGGTTGAGAAGACGACTCAAGAGGTAGTAGCGGCGGTGGACAAACTCTATCAGGAATCATGTGACATTCCTGTCAAGATTATACACGACCATGCTTTAAGGTTGGGGAGCGAGGCTGAGAGAATCTACAATGAGGAGTATGTGGCGGTAAAGGATTCTGGCGGTGACCCGAAACGCTTTGTTCTCGAGGAATGTACGATTTACGCCCTCTCAGCTGCCATTATCTACGAGGCTATGCGCGAGATTTACGATTATAAGAGGAGAGTAGGCGAACTCCCTCAACTTCAAGAAGGGCAAAGAGACAAATGGGAGATAGATGCTCAATCACTGAACGAATTGATTGTTCAATTGAGGAAAGAGTGAAATGAAGAAAATTTGCCTATTCTTATCGCTTGCTGTAATAGCGCTTTTCCTGTGCGGCTGCCGCTCAAGTGGTAAGTCTTCTCAGAGGGCAGAGGAGTATGTTCACCCTCTTGATGTCGCCGTTAACTTAATCAGCGAAGGAGATGAGATTGCTAAACGCGCTCTTAGGACTTACTATCCTCAGTCACGTCGCAGTCTGCTCCTTACCGCTCTCGACAGATATGCTTCTGCCAGATTGATTCTTCTTAAAGAACTCTCTTATGCTGCATTTGACTACCAGCGCGAAAACATCGCTAAACTGCTCAGGGTCGTGGAAGCAAGTGAGGAGACGACTATTCTGTTTATGCCTCTTCCACCCAAGTTTCCTTAGTCCATCTTGCCATTTTTAGAAAGGTCATGAATGGAAAAAAGAGTTCGTCTTCAGAAGTACTTAGCGGATTCAGGAATCACATCCCGACGGGGAGGAGAAAAACTCATTCTCGAAGGCTCGGTTGCTGTTAACGGGAAGTTGATAACAAAGTTGGGCACAACAGTAAATCCCGAAAAGGATACGGTCACTGTCAATGGGAAGCGAGTGTTGCCGTCTTCTAAAGTTTATTACCTTTTCTACAAGCCCCGCGGTTATACGGTAACTCTCGACAAAAATGCTGAGAAGGGGATTTTTCAGTTCTTGAAAGAGATTCCAGAAAGGCTTATTCCTGTCAAGGGGCTTGACAAAAGTGCAGAGGGGCTCCTTCTTCTCACAAACGATGGCGAAGTAGCCAATCTGCTTAATCGTCCCTTCAACAGTCTGAGTAGTGTTTATCGTATTCTCGTTGTTCCTAAGACTTCTTCTCAGATACTTAGGGAGATAGAGAAAGAAGGTGCTTGGTGCTCCGATGGTAAGTTGACTGTCAAAAACCTCCGTCTCCTTCGCTCCGAGGCAAACGGCTCCTGGCTTGAGGTTACGACTCCTCCCGATGAAGTGAAAAACCACTTAAGACGCCTATTTGCTAAATATAATTTTAAAGTAAAACGACAAATAAGAGTAAAACTTGGGCATTTGTCTGACAAGAGAATCCCCGTGGGTGCATTTCGTCCTCTTTCTGACTCTGAAATCGCATCTCTCAAGAATAGAGAGCCATGCGATGTTAGCAGCAGGTAAAACACAGGGTAGTTCAGAGAAGCGATTTGCACTTGTCGCTTTCATCCTGAAAAACCTTGACACCTTTTATGGTTTCCATATATATTTACACGAGGACGGGGCGTGTAGCTCAGTTTGGTTTAGAGCGCTTGACTGTGGATCAAGAGGGCACGGGTTCAAATCCCGCCACGCCCCCTTTTCGGCTTGTCTTTGCCTATTGCTTTTGAGTCCATTGCTGCTGATGGGGTTGCATAGGTCTTTGTCTTGGCTTAGTGCACGATTTTTTATAGAAAGGTTTTGATGCTTTACAGCATTGTTTTAGAATGTGGATAACAGTTTGGGCAGAAGGAGATGGAGATTTAAAAAAGATGGAATTGGGGAGGGCAGGGTGGTTCATTTTGATGTTTTTTTTACTCGGTTGCTCTGCTTGCAGTGGAAAGGCAGAAAAGGAGAAGATAAGCATAACCATTGCAACGACGACAAGCGTTGAGGATTCGGGGTTGCTTGATGTGATTCTACCTGCCTTTTCCGAGAAGTATGGGATAGGAGTGAAGGTCGTTGCTATAGGCACAGGTAGGGCTCTCAAGTACGGGGAGAATGGAGATG
>JAOAAR010000074.1 GCA_026418755.1 Planctomycetota bacterium | reverse complement strand
CTCCTCGTTTGACCCAAAAGGAGTGGAGGTAGAGAAGTCAAACATTTTGCTCATCGGACCGACTGGCTCGGGGAAGACGCTTCTTGCACGGACTCTAGCGAAAATTTTAAGCGTACCTTTTGCTATCGGTGATGCGACGACCCTGACTGAGGCGGGTTATGTCGGTGAAGATGTTGAGAACCTTCTGTTGAGGCTTCTGCAGAATGCTGATTTCGATTTGGAGCAAGCGCAGCAGGGTATACTGTTTGTTGACGAGATAGACAAAATAGCGAAGGCTCCTGTGAATGTTTCAATCACGCGTGATGTGAGCGGCGAGGGTGTACAACAGGGCCTGTTGAAAATGTTGGAAGGTACTATATCAAATGTGCCTCCGCAGGGGGGACGCAAACACCCCGAGCAGCAGTATATCCCGTTTGACACCACCAATGTCTTGTTTATTTGCAGTGGAACATTCGTCAACTTAGAGGAGATTGTGCGTCGTCGCATTGGAAGAAGCCGCATCGGATACAAAAGGAAGGATGAAGAAGAGAAAACATCAGACGAGAAAGAGTACAGCGATGTGATGAGAAATGTGATTGAAGACGATTTGATTGAGTTTGGAATGATACCTGAGTTTGTTGGCAGAGTCCCTGTAATAGTGACTCTCGACGCTCTTGGCGAGGACGACCTTGTACGCATACTGACTGAGCCAAAGAACGCCATCATCAAGCAATATCAGAAACTGTTCGAAATGGAAGGGAAGGCCCTCGAAGTTGAAGAGGGTGCGTTAAGAGAGATAGCGCGCAAAGCGTTGAAAAAAGGGACGGGTGCACGGGGAATCCGTTCGATTGTAGAAGAACTGATGCTGGATATCGTCTATGAGATGCCCTCGATGAAGGATGTAGTAAAATTTGTTCTCACATCCGAGTTCGTGCGAGGCGAGACAAAAGAGCCTCTTATGGTGACGAGAGAGGGAGGGCAGGTACGGCAGCGTCATAAGAAAGTATCCAGTGCGTAAAAGAACACAGGATGTCTGAGGCATCGCCACCCATAAGCCAAATGAAGAGAGTTGGCTCTTTCCTCACTTTTTCAGGCAGCAATCTTTTTCAACAACCTTCAAACAAAAAGGTGACGCAAACCGTTAAAGTGGTTTGTATAATGAGATGAGGGAAGAAGTTAGGAGGTTTTATATGAGAACTTTGCTTATTCTGAAAATATTTCTTTTCTGTCTGATGATAGGAGTGTCTCTTTCGGCGCAGGACGAAGGAGTTTTGCACAAAAAAGCGGAAGAGCATCATAAAAAGAGAGAATATGAGAAGGCGCTGGAAGTTTACAAAGAGATTTTGGAGAAGTTTCCAGACGATACAATCGCTTTATACAACAGCGCCTGCGCATACTCGCTCCTTAAGAACAAAGAGAAAGCGGTTGAGTTCTTGAAGAAAGCGGTCGAAGCGGGTTTTGTTGATTTTTCCCACATTGAGAGCGACGAGGACTTAAACGAGATAAGAGAGACCGAAGGGTACAAAGAGATAATGGAGAAGAAGGCAGAGTATTTGAAATCTGCCGCGGATAAAAGAGTAGAAAAGTTGAAAGCGAAGTTGGGAGACAAATACAAAATTGTCCGCGACGAGGAGCGAAAACTCATTATTGTAAGCGACCTAGAAGAAGAGACATTGAACCAATATATGAACATACTCAAAAGATGGGAGGATGCGCTTCATAAAGAGTTTTTCGAGAATCTGCCGCAGACTTACATCTTTGTTTTAATTCCAAGCAGCACGAAGGAATACCGGGAGAGGTTTGGCGGAAGCAGCGCTGCCGGCTTTTACAATTACGCAAGCCGCACCCTCACCGTCAACATCGAGACAGGAACTGGTACGATGGTTCACGAATTCGCCCACGCGCTCCATCACGCCGATATGGAGGCTCTTAAACAACAACACCCTATCTGGATTGTCGAGGCGTTCGGCTCACTATTCGAGCAATGTACCATTAAAGAGGACCGCCCGGTAGGACTTCTCAACTGGCGGCTTCCCATCATCAAAGAGGCGATTTCCGATAATTCCCATTTTCCACTAAAAGAGTTTGTTACGAAATCATCTGAAGCGTTCAACAAGAACATGAGTCTCGCATATGCCCAAGCCCGTTATATCTTCTACTATCTTCAAGAGAAGAACCTGCTGAAAGATTTTTACAGAAAGTATGTAAAAGGTTACAGTGAGGAGAAAACAGGATTGAAAGTTCTCGAAGAACTCGTCGGCAAAAAATTGGAAGAGTTCGAGAAAGAGTGGAAGGAGTTCGTCAGTAAGTTGGAATATGAGACTTCATCTACCCCTCGGCGTCCAAAGTTGGGGGTCCGGTTGGATGAGGAAGGCGGCTCCTTAAAAGTGGTAGGGGTAGAGAAGGGGAGCGGTGCGGAAGCGGCGGGGCTTAAGGAGGGCGACATAATACTGGAAGCAGACGGCAGGAAAATCTCTGCGATTTCTGACCTGCAAGCCATTTTGGGGAGTAAGAAGAGTGGTGACAAAGTGAAATTGAAAATAAAACGCGGTGACGAAGAACTGGAACTCGAAGCAACACTCAAATAGCCGTTATAAAAACAGAAAAGAGAGTTTTGCCTTTATTCCTGCACGGCAGAAACAGTCAAGGCAAAGCGGGCAATCAGTCAACAACAACTCACAGCCGCTCTTTTTATATTCATCGGTCAGCGAATTGAGTAGAACATCTCCTATGTCCTTAGAGCCTTTACCACAACACAAAATTTTTTCAGAATAAACCACTTCAAGTCCTGAGAGGCGCAAACAGGAGCGAACTCTCTCCGCCCACCCTCGTGCCTCCGAAACGCATCCTCCGAAATGAAAAACTCTTCCTCTTCTTTTTTGCCCCTCAAATCTCGTCAACTCCCCCATAAACCTGACCTGCGGGATGTGGATTCTGAATCGACGCGACGATTCATCAAGAGTCGCCGCACACCTCGGGCAGAGAGTTATGACTTGTTGTGCATTACAGGAAAAGCGGGCAATACGAGCAAGAGCGAAAGCAGCAAGCGAAAAATCACCACAACGGATGAAGGGCGCTCCGCAGCAGTAACCACGCGCTAAAACAGAATTTCTTATCATTAAGCGGAGATTTTTTAATGCGTCCGCAAATAATCCCTCTTTACGCTCGATTGTACAGCCTGCCAAAATAACAGTCTCTACCCCTTTTGCTGGAATTATCCTCCGACTCACTCGGTGGAGGGTTCTTCTTACCCTTCCCCATCTTCTCAGCGCATCTGCGATTCTCTCAAAAGGAATAATCCCAACAGGGCAGTCTTCTCCGCACCGTCTGCAGAAAGTACAGGCAGTAAACGCATCTTTCACTTTCTCCTTGGGGAAAAAGGTCCCTTTCTCAAGCGCCTCCGCCACCGCAAGCATCCCCCGCGGCGAGATTTTCTCTTCCCTGCTCTCAATGTAGAGCGGGCACTTAACATTACACTTTCCACATTTGATACACTCCTGCTCGCTCATAACAATCTATACCGAAAGAGAAAGAGTAAGATTAACACTCATTCTACCCGAAGAAAAGAGGTTTCGAGGATACTCGATAATCATCTTTGAGGCTCAGGTGCGCCCGTCGGAAGGGCAATATCAGGTGCTTTGAAGTCCGGAGGACGGTAAATTATGTCTCCGATGAAATAAAAACCGATATATAAGGATTCGCTCACTAGTTCCTCTTTTGTCCCTATATAGAGAACATCGTATTTTATGCCATAGGTGATTCTTTCATCTACGGTGATTAGCAGGTTCAACACATTTTTAAGAGACAGGTCTCGAACAGAAAGGTTCACTTTTACTCCTTCAAGAGCCTCTCGCGCATCTTTCGAAAGAAACAGGTTCATCCCTGTCACATCGCGGATGAAGTCAGTACACTCGGAGAACGGCACATCTTTGAAATTGACCGTTATTTTTGTTGTCTCTAACATCGCACAGTAATGTTTGATGACATCTCTTGAGGATGTGCTGTAGTCGAGAATCGGCGGTCTATTAGCCTCATCTTCCGCAATCTGTTTAATCAGCCTGATTATAAGTTCACGGAACTCTTCGTCGGACAGTCCGCCGGAATCCTCCTGCGCTACAACAAACAGAGCAGATAGGAAACAGAGACTCAAAACAACTATCATTCTAACTGAAACCAATCTCTTACCTCCCTCCTTCGTCTCCTCTATGTTTTAAGTATATCTCAAAAACCGCTTTTTTCAAGCCTCGGAGAGAAGAGACGCAGAGAAGGGTAGCGAAGGAGAAAAGAAAACTTGCCTAAACACACCGAATTCTTCCACTCAATATGTGACGGAAATTAGTTATCTAATATGTGCGTGAGATGATGAAGTCGGCCAGAGATGATAAAATCTCCGCTTTTTCGCCGAAAATGCGGAGCGATTCTTTTGCTTCCTCGATAAGCCTCGCTGCTTCCGAACGAGACCGCTCCAAGCCGAAAACCAGTGGATAAGTTATCTTCCCTTTCTCTCTGTCCTTGTGCGTCTTTTTTCCAGTCTCTTCTTTTGAACCAGTCTCATCCAGGATGTCGTCACATATTTGGAAAGCAAGCCCGATGTTGCGTCCGTATGCGGTAATGGCGGAAAGTTCTGCTCCTTTCGCATATGCGCACATAGCGCCAATGCGGCAGGATGCCTTGATAAGAGATGCTGTCTTCAATAGATGAATCGAAAAGACATACTCCTCAAGAGGAGTTTCCGGAGGAATCTCTTGTTCTGATGTGATATCTAATGTTTGACCGCCAACCATTCCGAGAGAACCAGCCGCTTTTGCAAGTTCGCTCAATACGCGCTTAAGAACTGCAGAGTCTTTTATAGATGTCAGCGCTCCAAAGGCCGCAGTCAAAAGCCCGTCTCCGGCGAGCACTGCCATCGCTTCGCCGAAAACCTTATGTACCGTCGGTCTTCCTCTCCTTAAATCATCATCGTCCATACACGGCAGGTCGTCGTGAATGAGCGAATAAGTGTGTATGTACTCAACCGCCGCCGCTGCAGGAAACGCCGCCTCTTCATCTCCTCCACAGACCCGACAACACTCAAGCACAAGCAGCGGGCGCAACCGCTTCCCTCCAGAAAATAGACTGTATCTCATCGCTTTGTGTATCTTCTGAGGAAACCGCTCTTCACGGGGAAGATGTTCATCTAATATCTTCTCGATGAGCAGAGACTTCTCTTCGAAAAATCTTTTTAAGGAGGGTCTCATACCGGAATCAGAAACCATTTTTGCCTGCCCAAATCGTCCTACAATACCATTCGTTACTACGCTCTGTTTTTCTGGCGTCCTTCGCTTTCACTCCAGTACTTATTCTTCACCGCCTATCTCAAACGGCTCGCTCCCGACAATGTTCCCTTCAACATCTTTAAGAAGCAGTTCTACTCTTTCTTCCGCTTCCGAAAGAAGTTTCTGGCAGAGACGGAAACACTTGACAGCCTCTTCGAATTTCTCCACAGCATCTGCCAAAGAAATATTCCCTTTTTCTAACTCAGAGGACAACTCTTCCAGACGCTGAAGATTCTTCTCAAACTCTTCCAGTTTCTTTACCTCGTCTTTCTTTGCCTCTTCTTTTTTACTCATCTCTCTTATCTCTTACTCGTCTTGCTTATAAAACTTCAAGGGAACTCATTAACTCCGCAGAACATTTAGCCAGTCACCAAGCAGAAACCTTATGCGCTCTATCAAAAGCGACATTCGAGCCATCACCGTATATCCGAACTGGGCGCCGAACGCTATCATGATGAACCAGACTCCTACGCGGCTTGCCACTTTCAACGGTCCTTTATGCTCAAGACTGAAGAAAAAGTAGATGAGAACCGCCAGAATCCCTACTATGGCTATCAAGGTAGCAATCGCTGTGAAATTGAAATTCCCATACATATCGAAGAACTCTATGGGTCTTAATGTCGCTTCCATCTGGGCAAAAATCATCGTCTTCACACCGCGCGGAATAGCCATTCCCGAGCCGTAACCCACTATGAAGGCAAAAGACCAGCGCGACACCCATGCATGCTTTGGCGAGAACCTGAAAAACATCAAGATTCCAAAAAAGAGCGGAACTATAAGCCATAATTCTGCCCTCTCCCCGGGTGGTGGGAAGAAGAGTTTGTCCAGCAGATTCGGCTTCAACGCGTTGTAGTAGTTATACACAATAATGTAGCCCACCGATAACCCGATGTAGATATGCTCGGCGAACTTGTAGATTGGATTGTCGCGGTAAAGAAATGAGTAAATGGCAAGCGAAAGCCCCGCTGCAATCATTATCCCCAGCCCCTCGAAATTTGAGGGCAGTCTCCCCGCGGCAAATAGATAAATGTTTACCGCAACAAATATCCCCACCAGCGCTACGAGAATCACCACCCTCGACTTCTTTTCTTCCAACTTTTTCTCACTCACTTCAGCAGCCATTTATCTTTACCTCCTCTTCTTTTTCGACTTTTCTACTATCAGCGCTATGTTGCCCAGTATTACAAACGCTATGATGACAAGATGTGAAAACGACTGCGGACTCATATTCCTTGTCGCTTCATCCGGCCTTCCAACCAAAGTCTCATACTCCGCAGCCCCTTTCAGTCCACCCATCAAGCCCGATAACTGCCCACTGTTCAAATAAGGATAATAATCTGTCGCCATCACACCCGTGCAGCCTCCTACCAGCGAAAACCCATACTGGTCTTTTCCGTAAACGACCCAAGCATCTATGCCAGGCACTCCTGCCCCTATCGCTATCACAAGCGGTATGTCTTTAAGGGTTTTGATTCCTTTTTCTTTGATGAGAGGCAGTTCAGCGAGTGGCTTACTGTCCGCATCTTTCGGAAATGTCCCCAACAGATTCTGTCCCATTCCTATGATGACTACCGCCCCGCCAGGTTTGTAACCCAAAAACACATAGTCGCTCCCATTCTCCTTCTTGTACTCCTTCGCCGCCGTACTTAAAGCCATCCTAACAAGTCCTGCCCCTTGAGGCCACAAGTTCATCGCCAACACCTTCAAATTCTTCCGAAAACAATGGCGCAAAACCGCCAGAGTCATCGGATACAGTTCCGCTTTCGCTGCGGGGTCGTAGTCGTTCGAGATTAAAACCACACTGCCTGGTTTAAGCGATTCGACTCTGTCATAGATTCTTTTTACAGGCTCAGAGATGTCAATTTTCATCCTCACCTCGTAAATTGTGGGCAGAATTATTGCCACCGCTATCATCACGAAAATGTAGCGCCTGTCTATCTTCATCAACTTTTCAAAGATACCCATATCAGTCTCCTCCACCAAGATAAGAGCGCTCTATGCCGACAATTACCCGCAACGAAGTAGCCACCATCGCCAACGCAACACCCAACATGATCGCCCGCCGCGCAGCCATATTCGGATATGAGAATATCCATTCTGCTACCTGTGGCAACTTCTCATACACATATGAACCTATCGGCACGCGCCCTAACATCACTATCACCGCAATGATGAGTAGAACAGTCGCCTCAAGTGTCCGCGCACGGAAAGCCTTGTACGCTGCAGATGCAATGAAAAACGCCAAAAGACTGAACATTGACGCTTGCATCGGCATAAGCAAATGGTGATAGCCCCATCCGAAAGCAGCCTCAGGAGAATCATCCCCTTCCGAGATAAAGCCCACTACAGTGTAAATGACAAGCGCAGCCAGTGTAACGACACTGTAACCCCAGCCAGGTACCTGTCTTTTTATCTTAAAAACATGAGAATGGATAAGCGAAGAAAGCCCCACCACTAATGCGAACGCTCCGACTATCTGCCCCCAACGCGCCATCGTATCAAGCAACTCGGCAAACGATTTGTGAGGGATGAAGTACTGCACCACCATCAAAACGCCAAAGAAAAACGCTAATGCCAAAGGAACCGTCCGTTTCCAGAAAACCATATTCCACTCCTCCTAATATTCCGTGAACAACAGTTGAAGCAGGTCCGAACCTACAAGCGCGAACAGAGTTCCGACTATCAGTGCAATTATGAACAGCGCCTTGCCCATATCCTGTCCGCGTAGACTACCTAAAAGCATTGGCTCTCGCGAAAGGTATGCACTCGCCGCATAAAGCTCTTCCCCTATGAGTGTATAGTCGCGAGTCGTAACGAAAAATGGAACCTGTACATACGCA
>JAOAAR010000073.1 GCA_026418755.1 Planctomycetota bacterium | reverse complement strand
CTTGCGGAGAAGGTACATCCTGTTTGTCTGAAGAAGAGATAGGCACTGTTTATAAAATGGAAGGATTGAGTACGCGTTTTTACAACATTCCATCCTTTCATTCATCGTTCCGTAAGTTCAGGAAGCAGAATTTTTCTGTCGTTCATCTACTCTCTGAGAAGGAAAGAAATCGGACACTGAAAGCAGCAGCGGTTATCAAAAAGCCTGCTCTTTTCACCGTTTATTCTCCTGTCACAGAAGATTCTTCGCATCTCCTCAAAAGACCTGTCAAACTCATTCTTACCTTTTCCGAGGCTACTCGCATCTCTCTTGTCAACCAAGGTGCTATCCCAAAGGAGCGAATCAGAGTTCTTCTACCTGTAATTGATTCATCTTTGTTCACTCCTTCTTCGTCACGGAACGAGGTTCCTGTCATAGGGTTCGCCGCCGATTTTGAACCATACTCAGGAGCAGACATTCTCATCAAGGCGGTTTCTCGGCTTATCTCAAAAGGGCTTTCAGCCCATCTTTTACTGGTTGGCAGTGGAAAAGATGAGAAGAGGTTGAGAGCACTGGTTAGAGAAAAGAACATTACAAAAAGTGTGACATTTCTTCTACCGAATCTTTCTTATCAAAAGATTCTTCCTGCGCTTGATATATATGTCCTTTGCGCTGCAAAAGAGGGCGAACACACCAGCACCTTGTTCGCTGCTATGGCTGCATCAAAACCTGTGGTCACGAACGCTGTAAATGCCGTTCCTGAACTCGTGGAGGAAAACTCAACCGCCCTTCTTACTACGACAAACAGCCCTGATGAACTTGCCGAAGTGTTGGAAAGACTTTTAAAAGATTCCAATCTGCGCAATAGAATCGCTCTTCAAGCGTCTGAAAGAGTGAGAGAGAAGTTCCCGTTCAATCGTTGCGTTGAGGCACTTCTCTCAGTTTATCGGGAGGTGACAGGAGAACGATGATATGGTTGTAAGAAACTGGTTCATAATTTTTTTGCTTTTTTCTCTTATCTCCCTTGCCCTCTCCGATGAGAAAGAAGAAAAGAAAGAGCCTGCTCCAAAAGACTGGTCGAAGGAGATTTTTGTTTTGGGCGAAAACCTCACATACTCAATCACATGGAAAGGGATATACGCAGGAAAAGCGACTATTAGCATCGATTCAGAACTTGCGACATTCAAAAAGCGTCCTTGTTATGTTTTCCGCTCCTCAACACGGTCGTCCGACATGCTCTCCACTTTCTACGAAGTGAACAGCACAGCAACAACCCTCATAGACAAAGAGACTCTTTCTCCCCTTAAGTTCACCAAAAATATAAGAGAAGGAAACCACCGCGCTTATCAACTGATATACTTTTATCCAGAAGAGAAAAAGATTGCGTTCTACAAAAAGAAGGGTGACAGGTATGTCCTGCGTAAAGAGTTTACAGACGTGGGAGATAAGGTGCAGGATGTTCTCTCAGCCCTGGCCTATCTGCGCACACTTCTGCTTAAAAATGTAGGTGACAAGAGTTCGATTAAGGTTTGCACTGGTAAACGCATCACTGAAGTAGAGTTCGAAGTAAAGGAGAAAAAATTCGTGAAGGTCGAGGCAGGAGAGTTCCTTTCGCTTAAGATAACCACTTCCTTTAAACCTGATAAAGAGTTTGCTTCAAAACTGGAATCCGACGAAGGGCTCTTTGTCTCGGATGAGTTCGGAGAAGTATGGTTCGATGTACTTACTCGACGCCCGGTTCTTATGACAGCAAGCGTCCCCATCGGGACCGTACGCGTTGAACTCTCCCGATTCAAGTTTCCTATCAGAGAAGAAGAGCATTCTGAGCAGAATAGTCCGCCAGAAAAGCCCGAAGGAGACAAGAAAAAGACAGAAGAGAAAGATGATGAGAAGAAAAAGAGTAGTGTGAAGAATGAGAAGGGAGACACAGATGCCCAAAAAAATCAGCCTAAATGAGTTTCTCCAGCGGATAGAGGAAGAGGCAAAAGCGGACCACTCTCTTGGATTGCATTATGTGAGGCGCCCCCAGGTTATGCCTGATAAGAGGCCTCTTCTTGAGTCTCTCAAACAGAAGACCTTAACATGCCGTCTTTGCGATCTCTCAAAAACGCGCACAAATGTTGTCTTCGGTGACGGGAACCCTTATGCTGATATTCTGTTCATCGGAGAAGCGCCAGGATACAACGAGGATGTACAGGGACTCCCTTTCGTCGGCGATGCAGGAAAACTTCTCGACAAAAATCTCGAGGCGATGGGACTTAAACGCTCTGATGTGTATATCGCAAACATCATAAAATGCCGCCCTCCTAACAATCGCGCTCCACTTCCTGACGAGATAATGGCTTGTTATCCGCATCTCCTTCGTCAGATCGAGACAATCCAACCTAAAATCATTGTTGCACTTGGTCACATCGCTGCAAAGACGCTTCTTAAAACCAAAGCCTCCATGTCAGAAATTCGTGGAAAATTTTTCTCATTTTCCAATATTCCTGTCCTTCCAACATTCCATCCTGCCTATCTTCTGCGAAATCCAGCAGACAAAAAGAAAGTTTGGGAAGATATGCAGAAACTTCTGGCGTTTTTAAAAACAGGCAAGACGGAGACTTAACAGTGCGGATAACAGGTGGCGACCTGAGCGGCAGAAAAATCCTTGCCCCATCAGGGCTTCTTACACGCCCCGCACCTGACATTCTTCGCGTCGCCCTCTTCAACATCCTTAAAAATCGCCTTAAAGGTTCAGTCGTCCTTGACCTCTTTGCCGGAACAGGAATCCTCTCTTTTGATTCTCTCTCCCGCGGAGCTTCTTTCGCCGTTCTCGTTGAAAACTCAAGAGCAGCCCTCGAAAAAATTAAACAGAATGCCGATAAATTGAACCTAAAAGATAAGGTTCAGGTCATCAATTACGATGTCTTCAAAATAATCCCTGTTTTGCGTCATCTTTATAGAAGTTTCTCAGTTGTCTTTATTGACCCGCCCTATGCACTTCTCCAAGACCCCGAAATGCGCCTCAAACTCTTCGACCTAATCCGTTCTCTTTACAACGAGTCGAATCTTTTAACCGAAGACGCAGTAACAATGCTCCGCTATTCGAAAGGAGATTCTTGCGCAGAAGAAATGAGCGACTCGTTTCAGGTCCTGAGACGCCGCAGTTACGGCACCACCGAGTTTGCTCTCCTTGCTCGCAAAGGCTTGAGAATCGTTCTTGGCACCAAACACCCATTTGACCGCAAGGAAAAGAGAAAGCAAAAAAAGAATAGGAAGGAAGAAGAGAACTGACGAATGGGCTCGGGAGGTCTCGAACCTTTTCCTCCAGAGCCGCAATCTATTGAGAATACAGAAGTTGTAAAAACTGATTCTGCGTCGGATACCAAATGGGATACCACGCTTCCTGATAAGCAGAAAGTCATCAATACTCTGTCTCTAATCTGGGATTCTTTACCTGATGCAATCAAAGCCGCACTCGTCGCACTCCTTGAAACCGCCTACAATCAATACGCTCAACCGCCTTAAGAAACCTTCAATAAGGAACTCTCTATTATTAAGCGTTCGATTTACAAAGATGAAGATGAAGAAGAAAACAGAAATGGGGTGTGAAAGATATATTGAAAGGAGCAGAAAATGGGTTCTACTGAAAACAGAAAGAGAGAAAAATACTGGCTCAAGCGGCGTAAAGAGAACCTTGATGTCAACATGCGTATTCGCAGACTTGCGCTGAATAAACCGTTCAGAGAATTCGTGACGATTTTTTCGCATCTTTCAAAAACAGGCAACGTTTATACTCCTCGTGGATTGCACAGAGCCTGTTTGTCTAATGGAGTAGAGGTCTCACTGGCGACGGTCTATAATTATCTGAAGTCGCTTGACAGTCTCGGTCTTATTTTTTGCCGTTTCGATGGAGCAAGAACTTTTTTCTCTCTCCATCTCGACAATGAGACTTTCATTAGACTTGCTGACATGATAAGGGCGCAAGTATTCTTAGAAAACTACGAAACATTGTAAATCACCTCTTTCTTTCAGTGGATGAGTGCTCAGCATCACCAGACAAGTCCAGTCCAGAATGTTCTTTTTCCTAACCAGTCTATTGTCTTGTTTCTTCATTATTGAAGACGAACATCTTGTTCTGCATTCCTACATCTTTAATAGATTGAAGAATGGTTGATTGTTGATGCGTTGTGCCGGTTTTAAACATAAATCCAAGAAAAACTCTAATACTCCTCCAAAACTCTTTCAAAATCTCCATCAAGAGGTTTTCGTAGAAGGCTCTGTTTCTACAATCAGCCTCGAAAACTGGTCATCGCTACTCACTGCGCTATCGACGATAAGACGAAAAGCGGTTTCGCGCAACTGTTCGAGGAGGCTGAACGGAATGTTTAATAAGAGCAGCAGAGTCGATTTAACACTTCCGTCTTTCTGCTTAAAGAGCTACGCGGAGATTTCTATAACTTTGCCCAGCGCTATCGTATCGGTCTGATTTGTGCTCCTTCTTTCAACTGGAGTGATAGTGTTGCAAGAGCGGTTGCGTATACTCTGCCTCCCACAGAGCCCCAGCAGTCATTGGGGTCCCAACTCCCTGAATGTTCTCCTTTCTTAACTTGACTTTTTATCAGTTCTTTTTGCAAAGAATCAATCCATTTGTCGGACTGTGTGTCGCAAGTGCTCAAAGCCTGGATAAGGAAATACCACCGATAATAGTTGATGTTGCTATCTTCTCTTGCGGCGATCTGCTCTAATGATTGTTTGACCCCGGAGTCGATTTCGCATCCGTGAGAATCTGCTTTTTCATCACTATAAAGAGAGATGAGAAAAGATGCCATAGATGTTAGTGTTTCTGGTCCGAGAGGGAAGTCTCCGCGTTGGCTATAACCTGCATATCCTTTCTCATCAAACATTGACTTTATCCAAGCGATTCCTTTTTCTAAGTTTTCCTGTATGCTTCTACAGCCCATTTTTTGTGCCAAGCCAAGAGCCAACAGAGGCCATACAGAAATGGATGTATTTTCTTTACCGTCAACATATCCCCATCCTCCGTTTTTTTTCTGGGTGGTACAGATGTATTTAATGGCGCGGTCGAGTGGCTTTATCAACCTCTCGTCTTTGCTGATTCCATAGTATTCAAGAAGCGCCACAGTTGCGATTCCGTGATTATACATTGTCCTGCCACATTGAGGACCAAAATAGCCCTCGTCGCTTTGTTGCTTAATAAGATACTTGACAGCTCGCTCCACTGCGATGATGCTCTGAGTAGCATCTGAGTCTTTTCCTGAGTTGAGCAGAGCAAGCAGAGACAATGCAGTCAGCCCAACCGTGTAGTCTTTATGTCCGCCCCATTTTTTCGCATCCCAGAAACCTGATGGCTCCTGAGTTTTAACTAACCAATCTATTGCGTCTGTTATCGCATTGGATTTCAAGAGTAATTCTTCCATCTTTTCATCAAGCGGATTGTTTGATAGATGATTTCTTTCTGGTCTTTTTCCATTCTTGGGGAACTCCAGCCAGAGGCTAAACAGTATAAGCAAAATGCAAGCGACCGCCCCGACCATAAAGAATATATGAGTCCGCATAAGGTTTACTCGGCGATTGCTCGTCATCCATACACCTTGCGGTATCTTTTTCAAAATCTCAGGCGCCAAATCGCGCAACAGAGGCTCTTCGGAAACCTCTTTAAGATGTTGTATCAATTCTTTTGTTTGGGTGAGTTCCTCCTGACAATACAAACATCTCCTCAAGTGGTTTTCAAACTGTAATCTTTCTTCTTCAGATAATTCTCCTTGAAGATAGGAGGAAACCTGCGTTTCCCAGCGACAATGGTTATTATTTTCCGTTCCGTGTGGTAATCGGCTCATAGGAGAGTATCTCCCTCAACTGTTTTAGAGCAAAATGGATGCGTGATTTCACTGTACCAAGCGGAACACCAAGAATCTCTGCAATCTCTTGATGCTTCAACTCTGAATATATGCTCATAACTATTACTGTGCGATGTTCTTCAGACAGTTTTGCAAGCGCGTCTTTTAAGTTAATTTTTGTATGAATTGGCGTGTTACAGTCGACGACGCTATGTTCATCGCTCTGTATTTCTGATTCGATTGTTAGAACTTTACCACATTTTCTCTTGTAATCAACCCACGAATGGTAGGCCAGTGTGTAAAGAAAGGTAGTGAATTTTGCCGTCCTTTCATACCTGAAACGATAATTAAACAGTTTCAAGAAAGTCTCCTGTACCAAATCTTCGGCATCAGTATTATTAGCGTTTAAGCGAATGAAAAAGTTCAATAAAGGTTGCTGATACCGACGAACAAGAGATACAAAAGCCTCTTGCTCTCCTTTCTTTATCTGGTTCATCAATTCGACATCGCTTAAATTGTTCACGCTGTCCTCGAATTAATACTGTCCATTAACAGATTAAACACGAGCGCAATTCAAACAATTCTCAAAAAATGTAAAAAAGAATCAGCCCGATGAACCTTTTTTGACCGATGAGCGCTAAACGGAATGGAGAGGATGAGACTTCTGAAGGGTTTCAGAAGCCAGCGTTAGGAGAGTTGGTATATGAGGAGTGTGGTGTTTTTGACTGTGGTGATGATGTTTGTGCCTATTTGTGGGGAAGAGGAAACCGCCGCAAAGCGGAGACAAGGAGCAGCCAATGCCGACCACAATCACATTGCTACGAGCCAGCTAACCACCATTCTGCCGCAAAGCGGAGACAAGGAGCAGCCAATGCCGACCACCGATGTCGAAGCAATAAAGAAAAAGGCACTGGATGCGCTCAAGAAATCTGCAAGATACATTAAGAAGATTCAAAACGAACAAGGACAGGTTGGGAAGATTCCTGGTGCAGGTATAACGAGTATTGTAGCGCTTGCATTTGCAAACTCGCCTATAAGAGACGACTACAAAGCCATTGTTGACAATGCGACCGCTTTTGTTATGAAGTTTCTCAAAGAGGACGGTTCTATTAACGATGGGCAGGGGCACATTGCATACAAAACATCTGTTGCGCTTTCGCTTCTCTGTAATTTGCCTGAAGCGGACAAGAAGAGGTATCCTCAGCAGATTGCTGCGATGGTGGAGTACCTTATCAAGGCACAGAACTGGAACGAGATAGTGAAGGAAGACATAAACAACGGCGGCTGGGGCTATGATGCCAGAAAGAAGGAGAACCGTTCTGACTTGTCGAACACATCGTTTGTTCTTCAGGCGCTTCACGACGCTGGAGTTCCAAAAGATAATCCTGTCTGGCGACGGGCGGTCGTCTTCCTTAGTCGCTGTCAGAACAATCCGGAGACGAATGATGCGAAACTCGAAGGAATCAAAAACACAAACGATGGAGGTTTCAGATACGGTCCTGCTCTCCGTTCGAATGTTACGGTCAGGAATCCAGACGGAACAGTGTCATATCCTTCATACGGCAGTATGACCTACGCAGGGCTTTTGAGTATGATTTATGCGTTTGTAACCAAAGATGATGCTCGTGTTCAAGCGGCTATAGGCTGGGTCAAGAGGAATTATACACTTGACGAAAATCCAGGGATGTCAGAAAAGCGTTACGGACCCGAATCGAAACAAGGTCTATACTATTATTATTCAACTCTTGCAAAGGCGCTTTATCACTATGGTGAGCGGTATCTTGTCGATTCTGAGGGCAACAAGCACGACTGGGGTGTGGAGTTGATTGAGAAACTCGTCTCGTTGCAGAAGGAAGATGGCTCTTGGGTGAATGAGAACGACAGATGGTTTGAGGCAGACCCTGCACTTTCGACATCTTATGCAATCATATCGCTCTCATACGCTATCCGTGCACTCAGTGAGTTGAAATAATTCCGAGGCAAAAGGGAAGGGTCTTGATGAGGAAGTTAGGAGGATTAGGAGGAAAAGAATGAGAAGAGGATTGTTCATTAGTATCTTGTCTCTGGTTTTAGTCTTTGTTTTCTCGGCGGTGATAGGGGAGGAGAAGAGGCAGGAAGAAAAAGGAGGTACAAAGGAGAATGAGAAATCTGAGGGGAAGGAGAAACCGAAGGATAAGGGAGAAGAGGAAGTAACAAAACTGCCAAAAGTTGAGGTGAGGGGTAAGCGGGTTGAGGAGACAGAGAGAACGCCACCGCCGACATCGAGTTTCACTTTGATTGAAACAGAGCCTATTGAGTTGCCTTTATCGTATGAGGTGATGAGTAGGCAGCAATTGGATGAGTCGGGGC
>JAOAAR010000072.1 GCA_026418755.1 Planctomycetota bacterium | reverse complement strand
GAATAAAAGTACAGTACTTTACTAAAGCATCAGGTACAGTTGATAATGTAAACAAAATAGCTGCTGCTACGACTTCTACTTCAATAAAATCTCCATATGGGGATCAGGAAACGAGTATTGAGAGTTATAAAGTTAATCCTTCCTATTTTGAGAAGGAGAAGGATGGCTCGCTTAAATACGGGAAGGAGTTACGAGAAGATATAAGTAGGAAGTTGCCCTGGTGGCCTGGATTTGTTCTTGTTGTAGCGGCGATATTTGCTGCAGGAATTTTTCTGGCGAGTTTTTTGGGACGGAGGTTATGGTGGCTCGGCGAGGGTGTAATTAAGAGAGTTCCCATAGTGAAGGAGGTGTATTCTTCGGCGAAGCAGGTGACTGATTTTATTTTTGGCGGCTCTAAGGAGGGACGCGAGTATTCTCGAGTGGTCGCCGTTGAATATCCGATGAGTGGAGTCTGGTGTGTGGGATTTCAGACGGGGTGGGGGCTTGCGCCGCTGAAAGAGCGTGAAGGAAAGGTAGTGGTAAGCGTATTTATTCCGTGTTCACCTGTGCCAATGTCAGGGTTCACTGTGATTGTTCCAGAGGAGAAGGTTGTCCATCTTCAGATGAGTTTTGATGAGGCGATTCAGTATGTGGTGTCGTGCGGGGTGGTCACGCCGCAATTGCTAACTACGGAGGAAGGGATGGCTTCGGAGAAGCATCTGGAGACAGGAGTAAGGGTCAGTTCTCTTCCGTCCAAGGAGGAGAAAACCAAGAAGGGAGAAAAAGGGAAAGAACAATAGGTTAAGGAGGGCAAAGCATGGATTTCGAGTTGAGTGAAGAGCATCGGATGATACGGGAGACGGCGCGTGATTTTGCAGAGAAAGTGGTTGCACCGTATGCAGCGAAAATTGACGAGGAGGAGTATTTTCCGAAGGAGGTGGTTGCTCAGGCTGCAGAGTTGGGATTTATGGGAATTACGATTCCCGAGGAGTACGGCGGCGCGGGAATGGACACACTTTCGTATGTATTGATGGGAGAAGAGATTTCAAAGGTGTGTGCATCCACAGCAATCATAATTGGCGCTCATGTGTCGCTTGCCTGTGACCCTATATACAGGTTTGGTTCGGAGTATCTGAAGAAGAAGTATCTGATTCCATTGGCGAAAGGCGAAATGATTGGCTGCCTGGCGGTGACGGAGCCCGGAGCAGGCTCAGATGTTGGCTCTGTGAAGACGAGTGCAGTAAAAGACGGCAACTTTTATATCCTGAATGGTTCGAAGATTTTCATTTCGAATGCGGCAGAGGCGAAAGTGGCTGTAGTGCTTGCTGTGTCAGACAAAAGTCGCGGTAAGCGTGGAATGAGTATGTTTGTAGTCGAAACAGACACTCCTGGGTTTAAGGTTGGCAAGAAGGAGAAGAAGTTAGGAATCAAGGGTTCGAGCACCTGTGAGATATCATTAGAGGATGTGAGGGTACCGCGGGAGAATCTGCTGGGGAATGAGGGAGACGGTTTCAAGATAGCGATGATGACATTTGATGGAGGGCGTATTCTTGTTGCGGCGCAGGCATTGGGGATTTCGCAAGCGGCGCTGGATGCGGCTCTGAAGTATTCAAAAGAGCGGGTGCAGTTTGATGCGCCTTTGAGTTCATTTCAAGGAATCCAGTGGATGCTGGCAGAGATGGCTGTTGAGGTAGAGGCGGCGCGGCTTTTGAC
Organism: Planctomycetota bacterium; assembly: GCA_026418755.1. Lineage (GTDB taxonomy): Bacteria > Planctomycetota > SKW154 > SKW154 > SKW154 > SKW154. The sequence goes on along the minus strand of JAOAAR010000072.1, from coordinate 6,488 downwards.
TTACAAAGCAGCGTGGCTGAAGGATAAAGGTGAGGATTTTGTTCTTCACGCTTCGATGGCGAAGTTGAAGGCGCCGACGGTATCGGAGTTCGTAACAACGAGGGCGCTTCAGATACACGGCGGCTACGGATATGTGAAAGAGTTTCCCCTGGAGCGGTATTATCGCGATGCGCGCATAACGCAGATATACGAAGGGACGAACGAGATGCAGCGCCTTATCATAGCGAGATACATACTGAAATCTGTTTTTTAAGTGACAGTTATATGCGAAGTTTATATATTACTATCGTTGGACTTCTGTTTCTTGGAACGGCTGGATGCACGATTACAGAGAAGGTGGATTTTTCAAGATACAGAGATTTTCTGTTACTCGGAGGCGCACCCATCGAGGAGCATACTGTTTGGGGGTATTTTGAGGTGAGGGGTTACGGAGCGAACATATTCGGGTTTATCCCTGTCGGAGTGGTGAGCATAGAGGATGCTATTGCCGAGATGGTAGACGCAGCACAGAAAGCGGGTGTAGACGGCATAAGCCACTTGAAAGTGGAAAGGCTTGGACCGCCTTTCCCATGGGCGTTCCTTTTATGGTATAAAGGAGTAAAGGTGAGTGGTTTCGGATTCAAACTTGTTAAGGGGAAAAGAATATGATACGCGTCCTTGTGGTTCTGTTTGTCCTCTTTATTCTGGGTTCCGCGTATCTTATCGCAGACGATTCGTCTCCGATAAATGCGCCGGCGGAGAACAAGGAGAACAAAGAGACTCCTTCTGAAAAACCCTCTGAAAATGAAAAAGGACCGTTGCTCAGGCACCGCTTGTGTACCGTAGCGTCTTATCGTTACTCCGACAGCGAGCCCGAGAAGTTCAATCTGGATGCACTCTGGGTGGAACTGACAGCAAATTTGGAAGGGGTTACTGCCGTTACTCTCTTTGACTTCGCCGACGAGAAAACACCCTTGCGCAAGGCGTATGTTGATATTCCACTCATTCTTCGCGAGGAGTGGAAAGGGCTCTTCTCACTCCGATTCGGGTTGATGGATGTGCCGTTTGGATATGCTCAAAGGCTGTTCAGATACGATTTAAGGTTGCCCTATCCTCAGGTTCTGGAAGTGCTTTTTGACGATACATTGGGATTCTACGATTTGGGCATCGCTTTCAGAGGGAAGATGAAGACAGGCAGGAGTAAGGTGGAATATGAATTCGCAATTTTAAACGGAGAGTATGTTGGCGAGTGGACTGATACGACGAGTCACAAGGCATTCGCTATGAGTCTTTTGTTCTCTCCTATGAGGCATTTCTGTTTCGGCGGAAGTCTTTATGATGGAGACAGACGGGATGCTAACACAGGAGTATTGTATAACCGAGACCGTGTTGGCGGCTTTGCTGCTGTGCAGTATAAAGAGTTCCGTCTCTGGGGCGAATACATTCACGGAAATGACAATTCGGAGACTGACAAGACAAAGCGAACAGACGGTGCATACATTGAGATGGGTATCTATTTTTACAAGCACCCCAAACTATGGGACGACAGATTCGACAGAAACTACGGACCGCAAATTGTTCTCCGCTGGGATATGTTAGACCCGCCGAAAGAAGAGTTTATGAAATTCTTCACCCATCATACTCACAGGAAGAAACTGATATATACTGTCGGAGTCGCTTGTGATTTGAGTATATGGGCGCGATTTTCCATTTATTGGAGCAGGTTAGACTTCGGAAGATACTGGAGCGGATACTATTTTGGAGTGGGTGACAACGACGACAGAGTAGGAGTGGTTTTATCGCTTCAGTTCTGAGGGAGGAGATAGTTGCTTAAGAATCGCTTCTGCCTCTTTCTGTCTGCCAGTCTGCTTAAAAATGGTTGCGAGTTTGCGTAGAGCGGTGGGGTTTGATGGTTCTTCAGTCAGAATGGTCCTATATTCTGTTTCTGCCTCATCCAGTCTTCCTGCGTCTATGAGAATCTGAGCGTAAAGAAGCCGTATAGAGAGAGATTCTTCAAGATGCAGCGCCTTTTTGATTTTTGAGAGGGCTTCATCGAAGCGTCTCATCTGGTTAAGAGCAGTTGCTGCGAGGGAAAGAGATTCCGATGTCTCAGAATCAGAAGGAAGAAGAGAGAGTGCGTTCAAAGCATCTTCTGGTGCATCTGATTTAAGATAGAGACGGGCGGAATCGAGTATGTAGTTTCTCTCTCCGCTCTGTTCAGCAAACATTAAGAGGTGTTTTGCGGCGACTCTTAAAAGCCCCTGCTCTATGTAGAGTTGAGCGAGAATTTTGAGCGCTCTTTTTTCTCCGAGCGAAAAGGCGATTTCTGCTTCATCTATGGCCTCTTTGATACAATTAAGTTTATGGAGAGAAAGGGCGGATAAAAGGTGTGCTGAAGAGTTTTCAGGTGCCGCTTTCACTACACACTTGAGGAGGCTCAAAGAGCCATTAGGGTCGCCCAATCGGAGTTTCACTTCCGACAGGCGGATTTTGATTTGCACATCATCAGGAGAAAGGGAAGACAAAAGAGTGAGAAAAGCCTCTTCTGCCACTTCGTTTTTCGATTGTTGAGAGAGCATCGCCAGTTGTTGGAAGATTTCTTTCATCTGTTTGGCGGTCGAGATGGAACAGAGCGCATCTATCGCTTCTTTTGTTTTGCCGGATGCGGTGAGAGCGCAGGCAAGTCCGAATAGGGCGGCTTCGTAATCGGGTTTTATTTCAAGCGCCCTTCTATACTCCTTTGAAGATTCTTCAAACTCTCCGAGGCGATAAAGAGCGGAGGCGATGTTATATCTAACAATAGCGTCTTCTTTCTCCTTCAACGCTTCACGGAACGATTCCAGTGCACCCTTGTAATCTCCTTCCTTGAAGAGACGGACGCCCCGTTCAAACGGCTTTTCTTGCGCCAAAAGCGGAGCAAGAACAAGAAAGAGAAATAGCGCACTGAACTTTCTCATTCTCCTTCCTCTTCCTTCTCTTTTTTCTGGTCGCCGTTTCCATCTTGTTTCTCGTCATCATCTTGTTCCTCTTCGCCGAAAATATTCTTCCACTGGTTCTCTCGCAGCGCCTTAAAATGGACAAACTCGTCATTCTTCTCGTCAGGGTAGAAGAGGCGGAGGACGGGGATGGCGTCTGCTTGAGGCAAAAGTGAAAGGTAGTCCATCACGCGCTGCACCGGAACGCCCCATTCAATTACAAGGCGAATGAACAGTTTCCCGGCGGTGCGTTTTGTGCGTTTCTGGACTCTTGAAACGAAGTCTCTATCGGGGTTGACTCTGTCTCCGTTAAAGAAGACTTCCCCGGCGTTAGTGAAGACAAGATACTCCGTGTAGGCGGTTCCCAGGCGTCCTCTTCGGGAGATTTCAACTTCCAGCCAGAGCGGTGCGGTAGACTTCACGAAGAACTGCAAATAGGAAAGGTTTTGTCTCTGGAAATGAGTGAGAAGTCTTGATACGACGAACCAGTTGGAGGGGGCGTCCGCTACGATAAGAAATGTATGCCCTCTTTCGTGCCAATCGAACTTTTTGGCATTGCCGTCTCTTCTTATGAAGAAGATAGAGGCTGCTTCTGGTCGCAACATAGCACTTCTACTACCGTCTGCTAAAACATAGGGGATGTGGACGCCATGGGCTGCTGTCTCTTCTTCGATGAAACGGAGGACGACCTCTTCTGTGTTCAGCGTGTAACTGTAAAGAATCTCCTTCACCGCTTGTGGGTCACTTGACCTAAGAGACATTGCAAATCGGCTGTTTTTAAGCGGTTTCACCACAGAGAAACCTCCTGCGATGAAAAGAAGTATCACAACAACTCTGACAACAGAAGCAATCATTTTAAAACCCGTAAAGCAACCGCCTCTATATTATACACATGAAAGAGATAAAATCATCTTGGTCTGTTGAACAGTTCTTCTTTCAGTCGGGAGCGGAGATGAAGCGCTTCGGGGTTGTCGGGTTGAATCCGAAGAGCCTCTTCGACTGCGCGCAATGCATCGGTTTTCCGTCCTGTGGAGTAAAGAATCTGTGCACTCTGGAGAATGTATCTGATGTTGTTCGGCTGCAGATGGCGGAGCATAGCGAGGTATTCCAGTGCCATCGTAGGTCTGCCCTCTCCTATTGCGCACAGATACATAAGTTCGTTGGTCTCGATATCGCTCTCTATCCCCATCATCTTTAACCTGTCCCAAGCCTGCCTGTATTTTCCGAGATTAACGAGCGCCCTCGCTTCGTTCAGTTTTATTCGGTAAGCATACTCTTCGAGAAAGAAAGAAGACCAAAAATCAAGCGCTTCCCACCATTTACCGTATCTCTGAAAAGCGGTTTGAATATCTTGAATCGCCTGATATTTGTTAGAGAAACTCTCCGCGTAATTACGGAAATGGTTAAGGGCTTTCTCTTCTCTACCGCTGTTTAAGTAAGCGACTCCGAGAAGATAATGCATCCTTGAGAGGAGGTCTTGGTTCTCTTCGGAGGGAGAAAAATTAGAGAGAGCCCACTCGGCTTCGTAGCCCGCCCAAAGGAACTTTCCCTTCTGAATGAGGTATTCGCAGTATCCAAGGTAGTAAGACAGTTCTTGGGGAATCACCGCTTTTAAGTATTTTCTCTGGGGCAGATATTTCGCCACAACATCGAGGGTATCGGGCAGGCGCCCTTTATGTATTTCCAGTACTCGTTTGAGTGACGCCAGAGAATCGTTTAATAGTCTCTCGTCTTTCTTTCTTTCGTAGAGGATGAGGAGGCGTCTGCCGATTTCAAAATGGAGTTCAGCGTAAGTAGGGTCTAACTTGATAGAATCTTTAAGAAGCGATATTGCGCGCTCCTCGTCTCCCATTCTACCGACAAGGAGTGCGTAGTGGTAGCGATAGCGGGGCTCTGCAGGGGTTGTATGGATGGCTTTTACGAAACTCCTAAGCGCTGTTTCCTCCTCTCCGAGAAGAGAGCAGATGCGTGCCAAGCGGAAATGAGCCTCTCCGCAGAGTGGGTTCAAAGAGACAGAAGATGAAAGGAGTCTTTTCGCCTCATTCAATTTCTCTTTGTTCTTTTCTTCTTCTCCCTCCTTATAGAGAGGAGTGGCTTTTTTAAGAAGAATGTCGGCGGATAGGAAAGGATAGGAGAGAAGAGCAAGAAAGAAAGAGAGTGATAGGATGGTGGAGAAAAGAATCCACTTGCGGTAAGGACGGTTTGGTGAAGGAGAGGTGGTAGAGCGCATTTTTCGGCTTATGTTCAACCCCAGAGCGCATCCTAATAGGATGGCAAATGAAATGGCGACGGCAGGGATATGGAGTTGAAAATCTCCGAGGCTCTGGAGTCCGACGAAGAGGCAGGCGGATAGCGCTGCGGCGGCGGTGTAGCGGATATGGCGTCTTTCAGATGAGAGCATACTACTGATGCTTTTTGCGTAGATGAAGAGGAGAAGGATGATGAGAATGAGCGTAGGAAGTCCTCCCTCGACGAGAAAATTGATATAGTCGTTATGTGCTTCTTCCCAGGTGCCGTATAGGCGGGGGTCTGTTTTAAGCGGAGAGAAGGCGTATTTGAAGGCGTAGAAGCCGCATCCTGTTAATGGATAGAGAGAGAATGCTTTTATAGCGGTTGCCCATGCGAGTGTGCGGGAGTCGGGCGTCTCGAAGGTCATTTTGTATCGGAGGATGACAGGTTCAATTCCGAAGTAAAGAGCCAGTGCTGTGAAGCCTGCAACCAATGATAGGAGGATGATTCTCCGCTGCCACTTGAGTTCTGAGGGGGTTTTTGAAAGGACGAAGAATGTGATGGAGGCTGCAGACGCTGCGATTATGGCGCCACGGGAAACGGAGAAGAGAACTCCTAGTGCCAGAAGGACAGAGAGGAAGAGGAGAAGGAGTTTGATATGGAATCGGCTATCAGGGGTTGAGGAGAAGAGCGAGTGCCAGTTTTTTTGCGATTGGATAGAGAGGTTAGCGAAGAGGAGAGACAGGGCGGAGAGAAGCCCGATGCCGGCGAAAGCGGCGAAGTGGGTATATCCCACGAAGGTTGAACGGATGTTGGGCATTGTGGAGGAGGAGCGCCAGAGAAGAGCGGAAAGGAATCCGTATAGGGTGTAGCCTGCAGCGCTGAGGGAGATTGCTGAAAGTATTGCGAGGGAAGTTCTGCGACCTCTCACAAAAAAGGTGGTTGCCCAGAAGGAGAGAAATGCGGCTCCATATTGAAAGATGAAGGTGATGGTATTGTGACGGGAGAGAGAAAAGGGAGAGGAGAGAGTCACATCTGCACTGCGATAGAGGCTGGCTGCTGTCGGAGAGAGAGTTTCGACGATTCTAATAGAGAAAGGGATTGACTGAAGTGTTGCTATAACTAGGGGAAAAGAAGAGAGAAGAAAAAGAAGTTTGACTGAAGAAGGTGCTTGGTTAGGAGGATGTAAAAGAAGAGAAAGGACGAACACAGCGAGGGAGAGATAAAAGAAGATGAGAGTTGTCCACAATTCGACCGCTCCGTAGAAGAGGGCGGGGAGTGAGGCAAGGAGTATGAGGAGAATGG
>JAOAAR010000006.1 GCA_026418755.1 Planctomycetota bacterium | reverse complement strand
TTAGAGAAAGGGAGGAAAAAATTAAAATCATTTACATTTCTTATACAATAAGAGGAGATAAATAGGTATCCTTAATATAGGATTGGAAAGAGAGAGTTTTTGTTAGGAGGTGGTTTTATGAAGTGGGGTTTGTTGGGAGTTGTTTTTGTAGGCGCCGTGGTGGTGATGGTAGGCTGCGGCGTTGACAGCGGTTCTCGTGTCGGCAAGTGGACACAGAACCCGTTCAGGACGCCGGGGCTTCCTGGTCCAGGTGGTGGCGGCGGTGCCAATCCTGGTGGTGACCCTACCAAGGCAAGTGCAGCGGAGCAGGAAGTGTTCAAACTCGTTAACGAGGAGCGGAAGAAAGCAGGGGCAAGCGCGTTATCGTGGTCAGACCTTTTAAGGGATTTAGCGAGAGGGCATTCACACGATATGTGCGAGCGGAAGTTCTTCGACCATACCAACCCTGACGGTAAAGGTCCGACCGAGAGAGGGCGCGAAGGCAAGGCAGGCAGGTTTACCTTCAAGCCTTGTTGTCCTGACCCATTTTCCGGAGTTGGTGAGAACATTGCGCATGGTTACAGAGATGCTGCATCGGTTATGAACGGCTGGATGAACTCTCCTGGTCACAGGGCGAACATTCTGAACAGAAACTACACGCATATCGGTGTTGGCAATTGCGGAACCGACATGCAAGGTCACACAGGTTGTGGAACGCATTGGACACAGAACTTTGGAACCGCACGTTCCGGTGGTGGCGGCGGTGGTGGCGGTTGTCCTCCTGGCAAGGGCTGAGGCGCTTGCGAATAGTTGCTTGAGTTTCAAGCAGAAAATTAAAGACTGCGGAGTTTTCTCCGCAGTCTTTTTATTTAGTCTATTAGGGAGAGACAGAGTTGTTAAGAAAAGTGGTCATTTTGCTATGCGCAGTCGCGGTGATGGTTCTGATTCTACTGTTCAGTGAGAGCCTTACGAGACGCCGGGAGAGCGAACTTTCTTTCTTTCTCCAAAAAGGTGTTGAAGGGGTGGTTTTTGTCGCTTTGCCGAGGGGGTGTGAAGATGTTCGGTTCGCCGAGATGCCTGCCGATTCCATTGAGAAACTCGCGGTTGTTCGGGTAGGTGAGGAGAGGGTGCTGGCGCTTAGTGTGAAAAGACCCTTGGAGAACGACACGGTGCTGCGGTTTGTTTGCGAGGAAGGGAAGAAGGGAAAGGAAGAGAGTGAAGTTAACAAAAGAGTTGGAGAGAGGAAGTATGAGATGCTCATCATTACGGACAGGAGTTTTGTAGGAGACGATGTCTTTCGCCGTTTCGTTCTCCATAAAGAGAAAAGAGGGTTGAGGGTTATTGTAAAAACGATTGAGGAGATAGTAGGAGACAGAGTTGAAGGAGAAGAAGCGGATAGACTCAGAGAGGGGATTGTAGAGGAGTGGAGGCGAAGCCGGTTTGTGTATCTGTTGATTATAGGAAGTGGGGCGCCGAGTTCTGCTGTTGTGGACTTGCGCAGGTTTGGTGTTGATTTTACATTTCATCCGAATGCAAAGAGCAGGTTTTATCTCGGGACTTGTGTTAGGGAGCGACCTGTGATTGCGATTCCTCACAACAAAGCGACGGTTTTTTTGAGCAGGGATGATTTGAGAGCAGGAGAAGATGGAGAGACCGCTTTTTTGTATCTGAATGGAGCAGAGGCTGGTGAGGCATTTCTCCTTTTGTATCGGCAGGAGGGCGGTGTATGGAGGTGCGTGAAGAGGTTTGAGAGGTTTGGTTTTGGGGTAGGTTTTAACGAGATAAGGGTTGAGAGGTTTTTTGTGAGGAGGGGTGACATTGCGGCGATTCATATCATCAGTGGTTCTGTTCTCGGCGTTCCTGTTGAAGGCGAGGGGACACATTATATAGAGGGGGAGAGTGAGCAGGTCAATCTATCTGATGCAAAGCCACTCAATCTGGTTCCGCTGTTCCAGTTAGAATGTTTTAGGACTCCGCAGGTGGCGGCGAGTGCGATTCCAATGAAGATTCTTTATCCGATGGGGACATACTCTGCGTTTGGGAGAGCATATTTTCTTGATAGCCATTTTCATGATTGCCCGACAGATTATTACTACTCTGCGCTTGATGGAGAGTTCGACCGTGATGGTGATGGATACGCAGGCGAGGCATTGGGCTTGTTGGCTCATTTTGATGAGAAGACAGGTTTCTTTGCGGTTGGAAGCGGCGACGGTGCCATTCCCTTGCCTGATGTTGCAGTTGGGAGGATTCCATTTGATGTAGAGACGGAGCGCGAGAAAGTGCGGAGTGTTCTTACAAGAGTGATTGAGTATGAGGATGCGAGGGGCAAGGAGGGAAAGAAACCTGAGATGTTGCTGGCGGTTGAACCGCTTGCGCCTGATACGAAATTTGAGAAGTTGCCTGAGTTGTTAAGAGGCGTAGGAGGATGGAAGGTAAGGAGTCTGTTTGCGGAGGAGAGATACAAGGGAGAGGTAGCGGTTTATTGTGGTGGTTATGAGAGGGTGATAAGGGTTGAAGAGATTGAGAAGAATCCGTTTGCATCTGCTGAGGCGCTTGTCTCGTTGTGGAGAGATGCGAATCCGCGAACTGTTTTCCTTATTAGTCACGGTAACTGCGACCGGTTGGGGAATATACTGCCGTTACGGCGGCTGGATGTAAAGGAGAGAGTAGAGCCACCGTTTTTAAAATTTGTCGAGGAGGCATCTTTGGCAGGACCAAGTTTTGTCTTTATTACAGGCTGCAACTCTGCGCAACCTGAAAGATACTATCTTGGTTTCCGTCGCTCTTCGAAAGGGGTGCAACACGATTGGGAAGAGAGAAGGATTGTAGCGGAGGAGTTGCTTGCCCATTTCGCAATGGGAGTTGTTGCTCCTACTCGTTCTGCTTGGTTCACTCACGGGTGGCGTGACGATTCAGATGGCGGAATCGTTACTCTTTTGAAGATGTGTGTGGAGGAGTTTGCAGAGGGAATGTCATTGGGGCTGGTGCTGCGCAACGCGCAGCGCAGATATGCACGCTTGTTTGGAAAGGAGTTTACGGAGGCTGCCAATATAGCAGGACTTGTTCTTTACGGTGACCCTTCTCTGTCATTGGAGAAGGGGACGGTTGCAATTGTGAGCGAAGAACTGCCTGATGGCGTTGTTGGGAAGCCCTACGAGGGGAAATTGGAAGGAATCTGCGGAGGTGGGAAGGGGAGGTGGCAGATTGTTGAAGGAAGGTTGCCGCAGGGGTTAGTCTTTTCTGGGGGTGGGGATATAAGTGGAGTACCGGAAGAGGATGGCGAGTTTAGTTTTACGGTCTCTTTGAACGGTGCAAACGGTGGGAGTTGCAAGAAGAGGTTTTTGTTGAGAGTTAAGTTAGAGGAGGTTGTGCTGGATGGAGGGAGTGTGAAGGAAGTTCAGGGTGCGCGTGAGTACGAAATTTTGTCTGCGAAGATTCAGGTTGTCAGAACCCTTGAGTTACCTGTGAAGGCAGATGTGTGGAAGGCAAAAAATTTCTCGCTTGAAGGCGGAGTTTTGGTTTCCGCTACAGGGTTTAATGTGCGTGCGGAGGCGGAGTATGAGAACCCATTGCTTATTCTGTCGGAGAAGAGCGAATTGAGTTTTGCTTTCGAGTGTGAGATGGAGCGCGGAGACAGTTTTGCTTCGATAGAAGTGGTCACAGAAGATGGGGAGAGAGAGATGGTTTGGTACACTACTGGGGACGGGCGGATTGTTGCGCTAGGCGAACCGCTTGTCCCTGTCAAGAGAACGGCTGTCGTTCCTCTTAACCGTTTTGCAGGCAGGATGGTGAGACTTCTGTTCCGCTATGTGTCTAATGAAGAGTATTCAAAGAAGCCGAAAGGGGGAATCAGATTCTCTCACATCAAGTTGAGAGGGGTGTTAAGCGAACTGCGGTTTGAAAATCTCTGCAGAATCAGAAAGTTGGAGGAGAAGTTTTCTTTCGGTGCAGGCGATTTTGTGGTCTGCGTGAGGGCATACGGCAGCGGCAGTTATTCTGAACAGTTCGGATTCGTCAGCAGGGGAACTGGAAAGTAGTAATTATTTCGAGCCTGTTCAAGGCTGCCTCAAATTCATTTTGAGTGAGGGAGGTGGTAGAGAAGAAGCATTCTTCTTCCTTCTCGTTCGACTTCGAGGTAGAAGTATTCTTCGTCTTTTAATCCGTTGAAGAGTTTTTCGCTCTCTTCGAGGTTGGAAGGAAGAAATCCGCAGATTGAATAGATGATGTCTCCTTCCTGTAATTTGACGAGGGAGCGTAAGGGGGAATCTTCGGAGAGGCTCTCGATTCTGATGGCGACTACTTTCTCGTCCTCGTCTACGAGGAAGACAGCGGTGTCTTTCTTGACTAACTGGACGACTTCACCCCAGGTGCTGTATTTTTCGAGAAGTTTCCTATCAGCGAAAGAGTATGCTTCTTGCAAGATGTTCGGATACCGTTTTTTGATATCTTGATAATTGGAGTAAACAAGTGAAGCGGTTGTCTGTCCCGCTGGACCGCTTTTAGGCGGCTCTCCTGCGGAGCGGGTACGATTTTCAACTGCACGGGCATATTCCGCTAAATCGTTTTCCATCTCTTCTGGTTCAACACGCTTATGTTCTATCTGACTTAAAACAATCCGACTCGGCTTAAGAAGCGTTACCACTGCGACCACTAATAAAATAACCAAAACGCCAAACACCCACGCAACTTTCTCAAAACCGCTTACCATCTCTTAAACCTCCATTTAAAATACTCCAGAAGGGGTCGATTCGTTCAAGAAAGAAAAGACAAACTTGACATTAGATGATTCTTTTAACATATTGGGAAGTTATCTCGTCTATTCTAATAGGAGACTCTGTTTTTGAGGAGATGGAGATGCGAAAAGGCATTTTGGGGATATTGGGAGTTCTACTTCTGGTTTCTACGGTTGGATGCGGTAGTGCAATCATAGGGGCGATTCTTGCTTTACAGCCGAAAGCGGTGAAGAAGCGTCCTGCGCAGCAAGACACCGCTCCGACGGTCTACATACTTCCGATTTCGGGAACGCAAAGCGGAGATGTCACGGTCACCTACATTCTGATAGACCAAGGTTCTGACCCTACGAACATATCAGTTCAGTTTTCTGAAGACAAAGGCTCGACATATAAATCTGCAACAGAATCCTCATCAGGCTACAGCGAGGGGACAACAGGACTTTCAACATCTCCGAGTGGGGTGCCACACATTTTTATCTGGGATTCCAAAGCAGTGGGCAACCTTGATGGAGTTGTCAATAAGGATGTGCGGATTCGGATAACTCCGCAGGACCACGACGGCGCAGGGACTTCCGTTGAAATAAGTATAAGTTTGGACAACAATGACCCACCAAGCGTGGTTGTGGATACTCCTGTTAGCCCTGCGAACGGACCTATTACCATAACATATACGCTGGCAGATACCGAAGGAGACATTTGTTCGATAACAGTGGAGTATTCAACTGACGGCGGAGTGACATACGAGGAGGCGACAGGGGGGACGGGCGGTGATGGCACGAGCGGGCTTTCTTCCTCCCATACGGGAGAATCACACACATTCGTTTGGGATTCTTTTACTGACCTTGGATATGCATATTACACAAATGTGAAGGTAAGAATCACGCCGGCAGACACCAAATCAGGCGGTTGGGGGGAGTCAGAGGCTTTTGAGGTGAACAACAACGAGGCGCCGATTGCCCAGGTGAACACTCCGACCACTGAGCAGAGTGGCAATGTGTTTCTCACATACCTGCTTTATGATTCGAATTCAGACTTTTTGGACATTGAGATAGAGTGGTGGGACCCGTTCGTTTCACAATGGAAACCTGCGACTGAGGTGACGGGCGCGCCGAGCGAGGGGACTGTGAATTTATCCTCTTCACCAAATGGCACATCCCACATTTTCGTGTGGAACTCTACTCTTGATTTGGGGACGAAATACTCGAATCAGATAAGAGTGCGCATAAGACCGAGCGATGTGCTGCTTGTAGGCAGTTGGGCTGAAAGCGGGAGTTTTGCGGTTGCAAACAACGCCGCTCCTATAACTTTCGTCCAGAACCCCACAGGTGTGCAGACCGCTAATGTTCTCATCACTTATTACCTTGCCGATGAAGAAAGCGACAATTGCAGCATAACAGTCTATTACTCTGAGGATGGCGGCTCCACATGGTATCCCGCTACTGAAGTGGCAGGCGGTGGCAGTGGTGACGGGACAACAAATCTACAATCCTCGCAGACCGGAATAGAGCATAAGTTTGACTGGGATGCACAAACCGACCTGGTAGGAAAATACAGGACGACTGTGCGCATAAGAATCGTCCCAAACGATGGCTACCGTAACGGCACAGGGGGTTCCACCGCAAACTTTACGGTTGATGCCACGACGCCGCCTTCTGTTGTGCTCACAAGTCCGACAGGGACACTATCAGGCAGTATACCGCTTGAATACACTCTGGTGGATGCGGAGAGCCAGCAGTGTTCAATTGTTGTTAAGTACACAAAGAACGGGGGAGCCACCTGGCAGAACGCTACCAAAGGAAGTGGGGGTGACCCGCTGACAGGGCTTTCTTCCTCCCCTGCGGGAACGCCGCATACATTCATCTGGGATACCATTAGTGATGGAGTCGGAGCAAGCGGGGCGGAGACGGTGCGGGTGCGGATTACAGTAAGCGACACCAAAGTAGGGAATACCGCTACCTCAACTCCGTTTAATGTGAATAACACTGTTGCCACTCAAACGCCGTGGATTGTGATATCCACGCCATCTTCGCCGCAGACAGGCACATTCAACATAACATATAACCTCTACGATAATCAGGGTCAGAACTGCAATGTAGAGGTGCAGTTTTCCACCGATGGCGGCGGGGCATGGAATCCTTGCACGGGAAGCCCTGTGAGCAACACACCTGTTGGAACGGGGAAAACATTCGCTTGGAATTCAGTAGCAGACATTGGCAATGTTTATAATCAGAATGTGAGAATCAGGATGAGACCAACGGATATTCCTGATGGGAATGTAGGAAACTGGGCACCTACTGCGAATTTCACGGTTGATAATAACGCCGCACCATCGGTTACAGTGACCACACCGGTAACGCCGCCTCCTGTATCGGGAAATGTCACAATCTCATACAAAATTTTCGACTCCAACAGCGACACTTGTAGTGTCTATGTTGAGTATTCGGACGATGGCGGAGCAACTTATAAACCTGCCACCAAAGGAACAGGAGGAGACCCGATAACAGGGCTCTCATCATCGCCCGGTGGTACGCCTCATACCTATGTCTGGGATTCGTTTGCCGACATAGGCGCAACACAGCAGGATGACATCCGAATCCGCATAACTCCGAATGACGGATACAGGAACGGCTCTCCAAGTGAAACAGGCAATTTCTCGGTTTCGAACGCCGCTATTGACACCACATGGACGGGTAACGCAGATACCAATTGGTATAATGCAAATAACTGGGACAATGGAGTTCCGACGAGTATGAACAATGTGATAATCCCGGCGAGCCGTCCGCGTTATCCTACTCTTGTTGTACCTGCTACAACTCCAACCGTTACAGTGGCATCGTTGAGCATAGCAAACGGAGCATCACTTACTCTTAAAGGCGATTTCACTTTTGCTGTCACTTCCGATGCTACAATAGACGGGGCGCTGACATTAGATTGCAGTTCACTCTACACCACATTTTCGGTTGGTAATAACCTGACGGTAGGCGCTTCTGGCATCATCACGGCGAGTGGCAAAGGTTATGCGTCGGGCAGAGGACCTGAGCCTGGTGGCAGTGCAAGTGGTTCAGGCGGTGGTTCAGGCGGCGGGCACGGCGGCTACGGCGGCTACGGCAGCGAGTGGGCAAAAGTCGGTGGAGTTTACGGCTCTGTTGTGAATCCACTGACACAGGGTAGTGGCGGCGGTAGCGGCAATAGCGGTAACTCCGCAGGTGGTGCTGGCGGCGGTGCTATGAGAATCCTTGTTGGGAAGACATTCACATTGAACGGTAGCGTAACATCTGATGGTGCCAACGCAAACAACGGCGGTGGCGGCGGTGCAGGTGGCTCAATCCTCGTCGACTGCGACATTCTTACAGGGACTGGTTACTTCCGTGCTAACGGCGGTAACGCTACAGGCTCACCTCTGGGTGGCGGTGGCGCTGGCGGTAGAATCGCCATCTATTACAATAACGACTCCTCTTACGCAGGAAGAGCATCCTGTAATGCTGCTGGTGGTACTGGTCACTATGCCGTTTCCTATATGTATGGCAGTCTCGTTTTTATCAATAAAAATAACTCTTCCACTACTACGGACGATGACCTTTATATCTACCACAAGACTCATCTTAACGAGACTCTTTATGTCTTCCGCAATATCACAATCACCAACGCTGCAGAGGTGGCGTTCGACTCTTACGCTGCTGATAGTACTACCTGTCCGCAAATCACTCTTGAAGCGACTTCAAACATAGTGATAAGTTCAGGGTGTCTGCTTACCGCAAGCGGTCTCGGTTATCCCGGCAGTGAAGGACCAGGACAAGGAGGAGACGACCCGCAAGGAAGTGGAACAGGTGGACATGGAGGTGGTCACGGTGGCTACGGTGGCAGAGGAGACAACAACGCTGCGAATCCGCTCGGCTCTCCTTACGGCGATTTTCTTAAGCCTATGACATCTGGCTCGGGCGGTGGTCACGGCGACAGCTATTGGGGTGGTGGCGCTGGCGGCGGTGCGGTGAGGCTCAAAGCAAACGGTACTCTTACGCTGAACGGTATAGTTAGAGCGAACGGAGCAAGTCCGTCAAACTCCGATGCAGGCGGTGGTGCAGGTGGCTCAATCCTTATAGAATGTTATACTCTTGTTGGAAGCGGTTTCTGCACAGCGAACGGTGCTGCTGGCGACGATGACGGAGGCGGTGGTGCAGGTGGCAGAGTGGCGATTCATTATGTTGACCGCTCAGGTTACAGCGGACAGGCGAGTTGTACAGCGAGTGGAGGGGCAGCGGGCGGTGGGGTGAACAATCCTTACGGTGCGGGTGCTTGCGGCTCCTGTGTTTTCGTAAATACGAAGGGGACGGTGACCACTTCCGATGACGATTTACACATTTATACAGCCTGTCGCATAACGCAAGCGACGCTCTCTTGTGCCAACATCACGCTTTACAGCGGTGTCACATTCTATGTGGATTCTCACGCAGCAGGCGATGTTCAGATAGTCATCACGGTGAGCGGTAATGTGAGTATTCCTGCAGGCTGTTCCATCAGGGCGAGCGAGTTGGGTTATCTCCATAGTGAGGGACCTGGAGCGGGTACGGACGCGGATGCTGGTGCTGGCGGTGGGGGACATGGTGGAGCGGGAGGAAACGGTGGTGGTGGAGCGGCAGGCGGTGTGGTTAATGGTAACTCCAGCAATCCCGTCAACTGTGGCTCAGGTGGCGGTGACAGAGACGCTACGAGATGGGGCGGCTCAGGAGGAGGTTCATTGAAACTTGTCGTCGGTGGAACTCTTCAGGTGAATGGCTCGATTACAGCGAATGGTGAAAACGCGAAATGGGATAGAGGCGGTGGCGGTAGTGGTGGCTCAATCTGGCTCGTCTGTAATACATTGAGCGGCAATGGCTCGATTGTTGCGAACGGAGGAAATGGTGGTTCTAATGGTGGTGGAGGAGGCGGCGGCAGAATCCGAATTCAAAGAAATTCTACGAGTTTTACGGGGACGAAGACGGCAAATGGAGGGACAGGTGGAGGGGGCGGTGCTCAGAACGGCTCTCCTGGCACAGTCGTCGAGCCGTAAAAATCGAAAAAACCGAGAATGCTTCTCTCATCAGATTTCTTGATATTCAGGTCTTATGTCTGTATAATTACACCACTTTTCGAGAGAGTTTTTTATGAGAAAGCCGGTAGTGGTAGGCAACTGGAAGATGAACTTGACACTCGGGCAGGCTGTTTTATTAGCCCGGGAGATACGCTTGAGGCTAGGGACTTACGACTCTGTGGAGGTGGGTGTCTGTCCTCCATTTCCTCTAATTACAGCGGTGCAGGCGGTATTAAGCGATACAAAGATTGGGGTTGGTGCGCAAAATATGCATTACGAGCGCAATGGCGCGTTCACAGGAGAAGTCTCTGCTGAGATGCTTAAAAGTATCGGCGTTAAGTATGTCATAATCGGTCATTCAGAGAGACGGAAGTATTTCGGAGAGACAGACGAGGGCGTGAGGAAGAAGTTGGGGACTGCGTTGGACTACGGCTTCGTGCCGATTCTTTGTGTTGGAGAAACACTTGAGGAGCGTGAGGCGGGCAAGGAGAACGATGTTGTAGTGAAGCAAATGGAGAGTGCGCTTGAAGGGTTCAGTTCGACTCATCTGCACAATTTGATAATTGCATATGAGCCTGTATGGGCGATTGGAACGGGCAAAACCGCAACTCCCGAGACTGCCCAGAGCATGCATTCTATTATAAGGGAGTTTTTGATGAAGAAGTTTGGTGCGAGTTTTGGTTATTCCATCCGGATTCAGTATGGGGGTTCGGTAAGACCTGAGAACATTTCAGGGCTTATGGTCAAAGAGGATATTGACGGAGCGCTGGTTGGAGGCGATTCTCTTAACGGTGAACGGTTTGCTGAAATTGTTATGCGCAGCGGAACTGCCAAAGGAGGTAAGTGATGGTAGGTTTTCTGATAGGGCTGGTTTGGGCGATTTATCTACTGGTCACAATCCTTCTGGTAGTGGCGATTCTTCTACAAGAGCCGCGCACAGGAGGACTTTCTACCGCATTCGGTGGAAGCGGACTTGACACTATGTTGGGTGCTGGTATTGGGCGGAAAATGTCTATGGCAACAATCGTTTTGGCTGTCATCTTTATGGCTCTCACAATTGTGCTTCATCTCCTTTCTGGAAAGTGAATCTTGTAAGGTAAAGTCTCATAGACAAAAAGGAGGCTTTCTCAGAGATGATATGCAGTATGACAGGTTACGGCGAAGGAGTCAGAATGTCGAAGGATGGCTTTTCCGTTTCTGTCAGAATGAAGAGCGTTAACGGCAAATCGCTCCGTTTTTCGCTGCGCCTTCCAGAGTTCCTTTCCACTTACGAAAGAGAGGTAGAGAATATTCTTCGCTCTCACATCAACCGCGGCACTGTGGAGGTTTCTGCTGAAGCGGAAGTGCCAGGGGTCTATGTCAGGCGGCTTGATGAGAAACTGTTGAAGCATTATGCCTCTTTTGTGAAGAGGCTCGTCGGGGAGAGTGATGTGAAAGTTACGGAGTTGTTGGGGTTGCCCGGCGTAATCAGGCGAGAGGAAAGAAAAGATATAGAGAAAGTGAGAACTCTTTTTGAGGGAGCAGTCTCTGATGCTTTAAAGATGCTCCTTCTTTCAAGAAAGAAAGAGGGGGCTTCCTTGTATAAGGAGATGAGAAGACTCTTATCTTCTTTAAAGAGCAAGTTGAGAAATCTTAGGCGGCATACTTCGCGGGATATTGAGAGAATCGCAGAGAAAATCTGTGAACGGCTGAAGACGGTTTTGGGGGAGAAAGTTTCAAGCAACGGGGCGGCTTTGCGTGAGGCTGCCCTTATCGCTGAAAGGTGCGATGTGAGTGAAGAACTGGAGAGATTGGAGATCCATATTGCAGAGTTTGAAGATGCGATGAAGAGAGGAGGTACTGTTGGACTGCGCCTCGATTTTCTAACCCAGGAGATGCAGCGGGAGGCGGCAACTATCGCCGCAAAATATTTCTCCTCTTCCCTTTCTCTTGATGTGGTTGATGTAAGAACTCTTATTGCATCTTTGAGACAGCAGGTTCAGAATATAGAGTGAGTGTGGAGGCAGCCACTTGGTCGTTGTCATATCCGGCCCTTCAGGGGTGGGAAAGACATCTGTTGTAAAGAGACTTCTTGAAGATAAACGGTTCGTCTTAAGCGTTTCCGCTACGACGAGGGCGCCGAGAAGAGGCGAAAGAAATGGAGTGGATTACTACTTTGTCAGTGAGGACGAGTTCAAAAGGATGGTGGAGCGAGGAGAACTCCTTGAATGGGCTGTAGTCTTCGGTCATCACTACGGCACGCCGAAGAGTGAACTGGAACGTGCTTCAGATGAGTCTAAAATACTGATTCTCGATGTGGATGTTCAAGGAGTCGAGCAACTGCGAGCAAAGAACCTTGAAGGTGTGTATATCCAGATTCGTCCCCCAGACGAGGAAGAGTTGAGAAGAAGGCTTAAAGGGCGCAAGACCGAAAGTGAGACGGAGTTACAGATGCGGCTTAAAAAGGCTGCATATGAGTTGTCGAGAAAAGAACTCTTTGACCACTTTGTCGTCAACGATATCCTTGACAAAGCGGTCGCTCGTATAAAAAATATAATAGAGAATGCCTTTAAGGAGAAAAAGAATGGACCCTGCAAAGGAAGTCTTAAGAATCGAAAAACTGAGTAAGAAGGTCGGCGGCAGGTTCAAACTGTGTGTTTTGATGCAGAAAAGAGTAAAAGAGATAATCCGTCATCATCTTGGTCCTGTGAAACCTGACGCTAATGAGGTGATGCGGCAGGTGCTGGACGAGATAGAGAATGATAAGATTTCGCTCGTTTCTGAGGAAGAGTATCGCGAAAGTCTGCGCCGTCAACTCGCTGACTCGGAGAAAAATCAGAAAAGGGAAAGCGAAGGAAAAGGCAGAGGAGGGAAATAAGTGAGCCAGCAAGTGGTGTTGGGCTTAACCGCTGGAATCGCCATATATAAAATCCCTCGCCTGGTTTCACTTTTAGTTCAAAACGGGTTCGAGGTGGATGTGATTATGACGGACGATGCGAAAAGATTCGTCTCGCCACTTGTCTTCTCTACTCTCTCGAAAAGGATGGTTTATACGGATATGTTCGACGAGAAAACACCTCAGCCTCTCCATATCCGTTTGGCAACTGATTGCTCGGCGCTGTTTATCGCTCCTGCGACTGCCAATACCATCGCCAAAATAGCGCTCGGTATAGCAGATAACCTCCTCACCGCTGTTGCGCTGGCTCTGCCGCCCAAAACTCCTCGCCTTGTTGCCCCTTCTATGGACGAGAACATGTTTCTAAACCCTGCTACACAAGCGAACCTCAAAACTCTCCAAGAACGGGGTTGGAAAGTGATTCAGCCAGAATCGGGCAGATTGGCAACAGGCAAGGTCGGAAAAGGACGGATGCCTGAGCCTGAAGCCCTTTTTGATTGCCTCCTTTCCGCTCTTCGGAAGAAGATACGCTCTTAAAAAGAGTGTAGCCACTTCGAAACATCTCGATTTGACAGGTTTCAGTGAGGAAACGGATAATAGCCGCTTTCTTTTTAAGAACCAGAGGAACATAATCTTATGTTTGCGAGAGGAGTATATAGAGGACCCTTTTCTGTGAGTTCTGAGGAGAAGAGAGTGAGCGAATCCACAGCGATGGAGCCAAACGGTTTCTGCGAGTACTGGGAGACCATTTTTTTGAGAGCATCTGCGCCTTTGGGGGTGCGGATTCTGCCGAGTGTGATGTGAGGATTGAATTTGCGTTTTTCAAACGGGATTCCGAGTGGAACAAGCCCACTGTTCAAGGTGTTGTAAATCTTTGAGAGGCGCAATTCTTCGTCTGATGCGCCGACCCAGATGATTCGTGGAAGACCGGTGGGCGGAAAAGTTCCAACCCCGATTACAGGCACGACGAAAGGAACCTGCTTTTCTGTGGCGCTCTCAATAACTTTGCAGATGCCAACAATGAGAGCAGGGTCAACATCTCCCAGAAACTTAATGGTGAGGTGTATGTTATGAGGCTCTACCCACTTCACATTTGCTTGAGAAGTTGCGAGAGTTTTCTGAACTTCGGATAGTTGTTTGCGAAGGTCGTCTTCAAGTTCGACGGCGATGAACATACGGGACTTTTTCATCTCTCTTCCTCCAGTGTGGCAAGAATCTCACGCAGTTCATTGATATTCTTGTCTGCTACATCGGCACGGTCGGGACGGAGCAGTTTAAGAGAATTCCAAAATTCCAGCCCCTTCTTTATCCAGCCGATTTTTGCTTTTGTGCTCGTCTCCTGAGAATAAAGTTCACGGTAAAGAGAATCGCGTATCCAGTCGGCTATGATAGGGTGGTGTTTGACAGATGTGGCGCGTTCAGCCCATTCAAGAGAAAGGAGAAGAATAGGAAGCGCTTTGGGGTTGAGTTCCGGGTCCTTTTCGATGAGGGCTGCCAGAGCGGGAAAATTACGCTTGAAATGGAGAAGAATGAAAGAAAGAGTAGAGGGAACAATCCCTGAATGCTTTGTTTTTTCCGCTCCTTTGTAACCAAAAAGGAGCCCTTTCTTGGCCCAAAGGAACTGCTTTTCGAGTGTTTGTTCGAAAAGAGCGATTGAGACCGCCATATTGTAAAGAGCAAAATCCCAGGCGGCTGCAAAGCGGGGTTCGAGAGTCACTATGACTTCGTAAAGAGTTTTAAGCCTCCAGTAGTCGCGCTCCTCTTGTAACTCTCCTGCCTTTATCCAGAAGTATGAGACCGCGAACGGTCTTGCGCCTGCCAGCAGTACGGTGATGATAAACTCACCAGGAGCCACTTCTGGAAATCTCTCTCTGTTTATTGTTCTCTCACTCTGCAGAGTTGCAAGTGCAGACAACGACAGAAAAAGGACGGCGAGAAGAACCCTTTTGCGCATCATCTTAAACATCATCCTGCCTCCTCTGCTCTGCGGGAGAAGAGAGCGACAAGAATGATTGAGAGGACAAGAAGAACAGGTATATAGGGAAGATAGTGAGAAAAAGCGTTCAGCAGAAACTGATTTGAAATTCCGTAGCCCTTTGAGAGTAGAAGTTCAGGAGAGTAGCGGGTGAGGCTAGGAGTGATTGAGCAGACAGATTCAACAATTTTGCGGACTGCGGCATAGAACGGGTTGTAGAATGAGGGGCGCGTATGGGCATGAAGATAAGTAGGGAGAACTGTGGCTGATTTGAGGATGAACTGATTTGCACTTGAAAGGAAGAGAATAAAGGTTGCGAGGATAGAAGAGACAGCAGGGGAAAGAAATGAAGAGCAAAAGATTCCGAATGCGACAAGAGTAGTCGCTTTTAATGCGGTGATAAGTAAGCACAGGAGCAGGGAGATTGTAAGCCTCTCTTCGGCGGTAACGAGCATAGCGCCAGTCGTTTCGTAACCTGCCTCATCCAGCCAGAGACGGAAACCAACAGGCTCGCTTTCTCGTAACAGAGAAAGCGCTACGACAATCCTTCCTTTCAGGTTGTTGAGAGGAATCTCTTGTCTGGTTTCGTCCTGTATAAGAATCTCCTCATTGAGAATCGAACTTTCATTGTGAATCACGGAGAGGCGGGCTTTTGTGCAGTCGGAATGTGCGACAACAGCGGAGAGAAGAAGCGATTTTGCAGGTTTATCGGTGTGGAAGAACCAGAGGATTGACGGCTCGTCTTGGTCAAGCCACAGAATCTGCCTCTTTCGGGTTTCGTCAGCAGGAGAGGAGAAGATGCGACAGGCTTCCGCACAGTTTATGAGCGGACAACCAGCAGGAATGAAGGAGAGGGCGTAGTGGGTTCTTGAATAGAGCGAGCGTGTATGAAGAGCAAAAAGCGATAGAGAGGGAGTCTTCAGTTGCAGGTTGGATAGAGGAAGGATGAAGCGTACCAAAGGGAATGAGAGAAGAGAAATGGCGGTTATCACAATGGAGACGGCGAAGAATGTTCCGAGGACGAGAGAACTGGAGCGCAAAGGGCGTGTGATGAGAAGGCTTATAGTTCCGCTTCTTCTATCGCTTGAGAGTGTTTTCGAGGCAAAGAGGGCACCAATGAAGGCGAGAAAAAGAGTAGAGAGAAAGAAAAAAGATTCAATAGAAAGCCTCATCTGTGCAGTTTCTGAGACGGCAGGGAGAAGAAGAACAAAAATCGCTATGAGAATGAGGACAATGACAGAAACAGGAAGATATGGTGAGCGGATGAATCTTTTCAGGTTAAGAACAAGAACCGACACCATCTTTTCCCAATACCTCCAGGAAAAGTTTGTCTAGTTCCACAGTGTCGTTTTCAATCCGTTCGACTGAAAGCCCCGCATCAGAGAGAACTTTCAAAACCATCTCCTTCTGAGATGGGTCGGCTTTCAAGACGAGACGGGTATATCCCTCTCGCGTGAGGAGGGATGAAAGACTTCCTTCTGCTCGGATTCTTCCTTTTGCAATGATGACCACCCTATCGCACATCTTTTGGATGTCGGAAAGTATATGGCTTGAAATGACAATGGTCTTACCTTTACTCTTCATCTCTTCGAGAATAGTGCGGACTGTGGCGGCTGAGAGAGGGTCAAGACCGCTCGTCGGCTCGTCAAGGATGAGAAGTTCGGGGTCGGCAAGAATCGCCTGGGCGAACGCTACCTTCCGTGCCATGCCTTTTGAGTAACTTCCAATACGCCGTCTTGCATCCCCTAAGTCGAGTCGTCTAAGAATCTCCTCCGCTCTTTCCATAGCATGGCGTTTCGACATACCACTCATAGCACCAAAAAGGCGGAGTGTCTCAAAAGCGTTCAAAAATCCGTAAAGAGTGGTCTTCTCCGGAAGGTAGCCGATAGATTTACGAACCTCAAGGGATTGAGGCATTTTGTTGAAGAGACGAACCGTTCCGCTCGTTGGTCTAAGAAGCCCTAAGACCATTCTCAAAGTTGTAGTCTTACCTGAGCCGTTTGGACCAAGTATCCCGAAAACTTCGCCCTTGTTCACATCAAATGAGATAGAATCAACTGCAACCACATTCATCCTAGGGATGAACGAGCGATAAACCTTTTTCAAGTTCCGGACGGAAATAATAGGAGTCATCACTGTTTAATCATCTATGATTTGAGAAGTCTTCGTTTCCGCTTCTTCACTTCAAGGTCGTATTTCTCCTGTAACTGAATCCGTTTCAGTTCACGCTTACGCACCTGTCTTATGCGGCGTCTCCGCTCCTCACTGGGTTTTTCATAATGTGCTGCGCGCTTCACATCTTTCGTCAGCCCTTCTTTCTCGCATAACTTCTTGAAACGCCTCAGAAGATGGTCAAGCGCCTCTTCTCCTCTCGCTTTGACCTTAATCATACTCTCTCTTCACCTCCTCTCTGTTACATGCCTTCCTTACCGATTCCTAAGCCGCAATATAATAGAACCATTCTCATCCAGTACATAAAGGCGACCGAAACTGTCGCTCTCTACCCTTGATGGGTATCTAATAAGTTTAAGCGATGTCATTCTGCTTTTCAAGTTAGGACCAGGAGTTATCTTAAACAAGAAACTGTTATCGGCGACCGCCAGAATCTCACCAGACGGAAGAATTATAAGATCGTTTAGACTGAAGAGAATGTCGCTGATGCTCATACGGCGCTGCCCTGATACATCGAAACACTCAATCTTACCTGCTTCAGTATAAATATAGGTCTTGTTGGACGAGTCAACCGCTATCCTCCAAGGGTAAGAAATACGGGATTCACTTGAAGGATAATGAGAAACAATCTTTCCGTCTGCGTCAAATACGAGCACCGCATAAGTCTCTCTACTCTGCAAAAGGTATATACTCCTGCCTATAACTTTCATGTCAACAATGTTGTCAATCCGTTCTTGCCTTTCGGTTCCGCCTTTTATGGAGATAAGAAACTCACCCTTAGGCGAGAATTTCGTTATAGAAAGAAGTTTTTTGTCAGCAACATACAGGTTGCCGTCATTGTCCACTCCCATAGCGACAGGCTTCAAGAGACTCCCTTTCACCTCCCCATAACCTCCGAAAAGCGCTACCACAAAGCCATCTTCTGTCAGTTTCGCAATTCTGTTCCCTTCAAGTAGGAGAAAGATTTCTCCCGACTTTGAGACCGCAAAATCTGTCGCCGGGTAGAGTGTCTGCTCGCCCAGAATCTTCTCCCCTGTTACCCCTCCGAAAGTTCCGTTCTGTTCATACCGTTTTAAGAGAGAGCCCTTTTTGCAGGAGACATAGAGCGTCCCGTTGGGATTGAGAAACAGAGAATGCGGCTCGTCTAACCTTTCAAGCAATCCAGCCGTACCGAACCGAGAGACTACTTTGCCCTGACGGTCGAAGACGGAGATTTGAGCAGACTCCAAAACGATGAGTCGGGAAGTGAAATAGTCAACACGCATATCAAGGGGAGCGGAGAGCGGCTCTATTAGAGGAAAAGTCCCAGCAAAACGATCGTCCTTGAAAAGAAGAATATCCTTCCTTGTGGCATCAAGAACAAGGAGTTGCTCTTCGGGCGAGAACTCCATAGCAACAGGCTGACGAAATGACTCGGGTGAATTGCCAAGCCTTCCGAAAGAGTAAAGAAACCTACCATCAGGTTCAAAGACCTGGATACAGCCCAGTCTCGTGTCTAACGCATAAAGCCTACCATTGGAAGGGTGAATACGCACAAGCGGCGGAGAAGAGAAGCAACCATTGCCACTTCCTTTCTCACCAATCACAACTTCAGGTTTCGACTTGAACACCTCCTCGAGACTGCTCCAAATGTGAATACTGCAAGAATTCGCCTCCGTGAGGAAATATTTTCCGCCTGCAATATGAAGCCGCAAATAGTCCATCTGCTCAACATAAGAGGAAGTCTTGAATAGAGGTTGATTATCAAAATCATACAATATGAGTTTTCTCTCCTTACCATCCAGAATCACCATCCTCCCCTTTTCATCAAACGACAGGTCCCTCACCTCAAGAAAAAGGGGATGGGCGTATCCAAAGAGCGCATCAGGCGAAAAAGCGACTGTCGAAGGGAATGGCTTGACATCAACTGTTATCTTCTTGACTGCACTCGCACCGTAACGGTCTGATACCGTGACGCTAACTGTATACTTCCCGGGCTCGGAAGGAGCAAGCCAGTGCGCCTCACCGCAGACTCCAACCGTAGGGTACATCAACCCTCCACTCGCACTCCAAGCGTAAAGATGTCTTTTGTCATTCGCATCAGTCACCTTGCAGGAAACTCTTCCTGCCTGACCACAAAAAAGCGTTTCCGGTTCTACTTTGAGGAACTCTATAAAGGGGGTCACATTTGTGGTTCTCTCAAACTTCGGCTTCACTTCTACGACCGTCTGCCCTGCTCTTATCTCTTCTATTTTGCCTGGAGTTATGAGTTCACACAAGGAGCGGTCAGGATACAGTTTTCTAACAACGAGAGTCGCCAAAGGCTTGCGCTCAACCAGAACCTCTTTCTCCTCCTTCCCTGAAAAAGGTAGATACACCACCTTGCTGTCAGCGTAGACT